>JAUWIR010000230.1 GCA_030605265.1 Pseudomonadota bacterium
AAGTGCGACCCTGCTAAGTATTGTGCCGGCAACAGAGGCAGCAATATTAACTGGAGCAGGTGGATAAACTAGGACAGCGGGTGCTCCGCCAAGAATATTATAAGGTAGGGTGCCTGCTCCAGTGGGAGGCGGTGGTGGAACAAAAATGCTGAGTGTGCCATATGCACTGACGGCATTTGCCGGATAATATAACAATTGGGCTTCAATTTTTTGATTGATTGTAATGAAGAATATCGTCATTAAGAAAATAAGAAAACAAGAATTTATATTTTTTTTAAATTTTTCATTATTTAACATTTTTTTTCCTTTCATTATCGCTTTTCAATAACCTTAGTAATTTTTAAAGTAGGTATTTTTTAAACCATTTTTATTATCATTATCACCATCACCACCTTTTTTTATTTGATCTTCTGCAAATAACTACACTTTCACTTAGGCACTTAGGAAACTTTAGCAGTTAGAAATCATAATTTAAAATGAATAATTAAAGGTTGCTCATTCCAGTTGAAGTTGCAAGTTAATCATGGTTTGCAGAAGTCTTTAAAAATATTACAAATTATAAAAAAATATATTATAGATTTGATTAACTTAAATAGCAAATACCGTGCCAAAAAAAGCACTGTTTAATCATTTTTTTTAATCCCCTTAATATTCACTGATTTTAATCAATATAAATCCATTCTTTTTAAATTTCATTATAGCTATTATATTTATAAGAGGGGATCTTCTTTCTCAATAACGAATTTGTTGGATATTTGAAACAAAAAGGATTGGTTTTTACCAGATATAAAGTAGTACGGGCATATTTACTTTTATATTAATCTTATAATTTCCCTGAATAAAATCACTCCTTAGTCTAACTCCGGAATCGGTGGTCGGATTAAATCAAAATTTATATTGTATCAGTTGTTTTGTAGCTTTAAGTAATAGTGACAGGAAGATTTTTTCTTGTCTTAAATTACTTGAGGATTATTCTCAGGAAGGGTTCTTTTAAGGTTTGCAAGAGTGCCCATTTGAAAAGGCTTTAGCTTTATGTATGATTAATATTAGAAAAGGAGGGGAAAGGCCTATAAGAAGGAAGGTCATTATAGGCCTTTTTCATAAGGTAGGAGGTCAACAGTACCCCCCCCTAAATGCTGATTTAAGCCAAGCCCCTATTAATAGCCTTGGTATATATTAATAAATGTACAAATGACCAGAGCTGCCTATTTCAGTTGGATTTGTATACATCATTCTACCACCATAAAGGCCACCAAGACTAGAGAGGCCATATCCTCCAAGCCCATACATCCCGCCAGACATGCCCATACCATACATCCCGCCGTACATGCCCATACCATACATCCCGCCAGACATGCCCATACCATACATCCCGCCGTACATACCCATACCATATAGTCCGCCCATCCCATATAGGCCATAATATGCGTTTGTGGTTTTAGGATTTAATAAAGAAATTAAGGAAACAGCCAAAAGTAAGATAAATAGAGGAACAAAATTTTTTTTCTTTATAATTTTACTCATCTTTCCTAACCTCCTTACAAAGTCAATGCTTTTCCAATATTAATAACACTTATCCCTAGTGTCATGTCAACTTTGTAATATTGAATAAAAATAAATATTTTTCTTATTATCAACCAAGCATGTCAGATAAAGCCATTTTTAACTTTACCCTACATTCTGAAGATTGACACAACACTAACTGAAGATTGACACAACACTAATTTTTATTAAACTTGAATCGTAAGACTGATTTTTTACGAGCTGCTCGTAATTCAGATTTTAGGCAACAAGTAGGCTTTTGCCATTTTTAATCTGAATGGTAAATTCTATAGCATGTATTGTGCCATTGATAAACACTATGTTAAGTTAATGAAAAATATACTGTTATTAAAAATATTAGAGAAAAGAAGGATTTCAACAATGAAATATTTAACTTTTTGAAATATGAACTAATCATAACTTTAGGAGATCTTTAGTGCTGATATAATTATGATTTTATGCTTATTTTTATTTTTCAAAAAAGTAATGGGTTATGGTAAGGCGAAAGGAAAATGCAAGGTTTATAAAAAATTTAGACGGCAATGTTCCCCCAAGGGTTTGCTCTTATGGGGAATTAGGGATTTTTTAAGTTATATTTTGTTAATTTTCTCCATAAAGTGGTTCTGCTGATGTTTAATTTTTCCATAACTAGTGGTAAGTTCCAATCATATTTTTTTAGGGTATTCAAAAGGATATCTTTTTCGATCTGATCTTTAACAAGTCCTTTTTTTACACCTTCCTTAATAATATTCCCTGATTTTGATTCTGTAAAAATTTGGGGTAGATGATCAGGATTAATTAAGTCCTGATCACACTTGACAAAAGCATGTTCTATGACGTTTTCCAATTCTCTTACATTCCCGGGCCAATGATAATTGGATAATATGTTCATCGTTTTTCTGGAGGAGCCTTGAATTTTTTTTCCTGTTTCTTGGTTAAATTTTTCAATAAAATGTGTCATTAAAAGGGGAAGGTCATCAATTCTTTCACTTAAGGAAGGAAGCATAATTTCCACAACATTTAAACGATAAAAAAGGTCTTCGCGGAATTTCCCTTTTTGTATTTCCTTATATAACTCCTTATTGGTAGCAGCGATGATTCGAACGTTTACTTTAATAGTTTTTTCTCCTCCAACCCTTTCAAATTTATGTTCTTGAAGAACACGTAAAAGTTTTGTCTGAACATTTAAACTTATTTCACCGATTTCATCAAGAAAGAGAGTGCCTCCATCAGCTAATTCAAACCTTCCCACTTTATTTTTGAGGGCGCCGGTAAAAGCCCCTCTTTCATGTCCAAACAATTCACTTTCTAAAAGGCCCTCAGAGAGTGCGGCACAGTTCACTCCAATAAAGGGCCCTTTTGCTAAAGGCCCCTGGTAATGAATGGCCCGTGCTACTAATTCTTTTCCGGTCCCAGTTTTTCCCAAAATTAAGACAGTAGCTTTACTCTGAGAAACAGCTTCAATTAACTCATAAATTTCTTGCATTTTTGGGGTTTTACCAATTAATTCTCTATATCGGAATCTTTTAGTAAGGGATAACAGCCGTAATCTTTCTGACTGAAGGAGCTGTTCTTCTAATCTTTTTCGCTCTGTTATGTCACGATATACTCCCATTAACCGTTTCTCAGGCCCATCATGATCGAAGACAATCGATTCGTTTGCCTCAAGAATAATCTTTTCCCTTGTTTTGGTTTTACATTCAATTAAATGAGGTTGTAAATGATGTTGCAAATCAGCTTGGCTTTTGATTTCCTCACGCCAAGGGTCATTTATAGGATTTTCAGTGAAAAGAGAATGGAATGGTTTTTGATAGATTTCCTCAGGGAGATATCCTAAAATATTCTCAATAGACTGGCTTACATACAGGACTTTGCCACTATAAGATTGCACCATAATAATATCATCAGTATAGGTTAAAAGGGTTCGGTACTTTTTTTCTGAGTTTTTAAGTTTTTCTTCTAATTCTCGTTCTCTGGTAACATCTCTAAGAATGGCAACTAGACATTTTCCTTGTTCATCTCTTTGAAGGGGGGCTGCATTAATTTCGTACCATTTATTTCTCTTTCTGTCCTCACAATGAAAGCGGGTGGTTGTCATTGGGTGCTGTTCCTTGTCGTTTAATTGACAGGTATCACAGGGGCGGTCACATCCCCGTAAGACCTCAAAACATCGCCTTCCGATCTGTTCACCAAAATTTGAAATAGCTGTTTGGTTCATGTATTCAACTTGATAGTTGGAATTGATGATTAAAACTGAATCCGCCATACTCTCCAAAAGTATATTAAGCCTGTCTCGCTCTTTTTTTATCTCTTCCTCAAGTTCAACCTTTTTTTTCAAAAAAGTAGTTTGAGTCTCTAAAATGGTCTTTTTTTTATTCAAATAGTGTAATATTAAACCTCCCAAGGAGAAAATAACAAATAGTGTAATAATAAGAAAAAATGTATGCTGATTATTTTTTTTAATTGGCGAGTAAATGGAAATATAGGGCGTTGTGGTGCCTATCATCCAGATTTTAGAGCCTACTTTAAGAGGAGTCATAGCAAATAATTCTTCAGTATTTTGCCAAAAAGGATAGATACCAAAGGCCTGTATACCTTTTTTTATTAAATAGTAAGGGGAATTCAGCCCTTCAGAAGAGATTTTCATTTGTTGCTTTTTATCCGCCAGGATATTTTCATACTTTTTTAACTTAAATTTAGTATCCGAATGATAAATAATTGTTCCTTCCTGATCAATTATCCAAATCATTCCTTTTTGAACGTTAGTGGTGCCGGCATCGATATTTAAAAAATTTGTCAGTGTATCAAGATGTATGACACATCTAATCACCCCTTTTACAATTTCGTTTTTTTCTTCCTTTATAAGGATAGGCTGATTGATAGCTAAAACATATGCGCCCGTTTCAGTAGTGAAACATTTGCTGATAGTAGTATTTTTCGTCTTAAAAGCTTCCTTTACGCACACTGAAGTGCTCATATCTTTTGTATGATATTCCCCAATATCAGGGTATACATATTCTACTTCCCTTGCTAAATTTATCTTGGCAATTGAATTTATCTGCCCATAAAAGACCCGAAAAAAATCCTGGAACAAGTCCATATAATCGGCAGAGGCGCTCTGTAATTTCTCTTGCTTGCTAAAATGAATTAATTCCCTATGTAATTGATCGATGACCCTCTGCATGCCCGAGGCCATAGTTTGAATAAGGTGTAATTGATCTTGATGATAAGAATCGATCATCACCTTGGAAAAATGGCGGTTTACTTTTATGAAAAGATATAGAGAAAAAATAAAAAGAAAGGAAAAAACCAAAATAGAGATAAATACTAACTTTTTTTTGTAAAATTTTATCATAATGCAATAAAGTTCTTCTAAATGTTCGATAAGATTTTATATCTTAAAAATCAAATTTTTAGTTTAATGTTTAATTAATATATAAATATTTTTTAGAAATAAATATTTTTAAAAACTTTATATTTCCATATTAATATATATATAATAAATTTTATACAGTTAGTCAAATAAAGGGATTCCTACTTCCCCCTATGGGGGGAATTTAGTTGTAACTTTATTGGACGTTTTCTGAATACTATTCATTACATTCATTATTTATATTGGGCATTTATTTCAGTTTTGAAAAAATTTTCTAAGATGATACAAAAATTTAGACACATTGCACTTGTAAGTAAATGAAAAAATGGTTATTTTGAAAAGGCACCTTTTTTGCATGGATGTATTTTACACGCAGAGGTATTTTTAATTTTCTACAGTATTGGAGAACAAATTGAAAACATCTATTATTGCTGAGCCCAAATTACTGTTTATTAATTTTGGAAAAAGGAACATAGGTGATGGTATAAAAAAAATCCTTAATAAGGGAAATTACTATATGGAAGTTATTGATCATTTAGATATTGAAACCAAAGGAATCGGCAATACAAAGTATGATGCAATTATATTTGAAGTTAACTCTGAAGCTAATTCCATAACTCAATTTGTATCATTATTAGAGAATTTTCACTCTCTCCCTCTGGTATTAATCATTGACCCTCAACAAAAAGACATGATTGAGAATTTGGTTGAAGCGCCATTATGTAATTACCTTATAAGGCCAATATCAGATATAGATTTTAATAGAGTAATACAAAATATTATAAATTATAGAGCATTATTTGAAGAAAATAAGATTCTTAGTGATCGGTTAAAAGTATTTGAAAGACAACTTGATACAATGTTTACTAAATTAGAGGAAAAAATTCAAACAAATATTCAAACATTAAATAGGAAGGAAGAGATTTGGCAAAATTTTTTTGATTCCTTAAGTTTCGGGATACTTTTTGTTAATAAAGATTACTATATAATTAAAGCGAATACCTCTATTACTAAATTTTTAAATATACCTGCCAATAAACTTATTGGTCGACTCTACCATGAAGTTATATACTTTCAAAAGGCCTTAGAGCAATGTCCCGGGTATTTAGCCATGAAAAGTGGAAAAATTGAAACAACAGAAAAGCAAATACTCAAGATAAATGAAAATTTAAAATGTATCCGTCAAACAGCCACACCTACCTTTAATCATCATAATGATATTACAGGATTTATAGAGTATTATCATGATGTTTCCTTAAAAAAAACAGAGCAACAAAAAATATGAATGGGGTTTGATTGAAAAAATTAATACCATAGATAAATTAGCAAACCTGATTACAAAATTTACAAAAAGCCCTTCATCTATTATTATATCCTTTCCTAACATTTTTTCATAAGTTATCCCAATATAAATTTATGAGAGTATTGAACTTTGTTGGCGATTTTTATTATTAAAATTCTATACAGATCGGTTGACAAATATTGGTTATTTTGCTAATTTAGCAACAAATAGGAGGATAAAAATTGGATAAAAAAACAAAAGCAAGATATGAGGCAAAAGCAAAAATATTTAAGGCTATGGCTCATCCAACAAGGCTTTTTATCGTGGATGAATTATCGCAGGAAGAAAAATGTGTATGTGAGCTTACTGAAATGATCGGGTCTGATGTTTCCACTGTTTCCAAACATCTCTCTATTCTTAAAGGTGCCGGTATAGTAAAAGATGAAAAAAGAGGCACACAGGTTTATTATAATCTGAAGATTAAATGCGTATTAAATTTTCTCAGTTGTGTTGAGTCAGTTATGAAGGCCTCGGCTAAAGAGCAATTAGAGTTAGTAATATAAAAATTTTTTAGTTAAATTTTTGGCCTTTTCGCCAAATAACCATTAATTCTGTGGGGTACGGGAGGTAGCAATTTATTATGGAGTGGAAAAAGGAATGGAAGGCGCTAGTCGCTATTGTGGTTGTATTTCTTGGTTGTTTTTTCCTGCCTGTTGGAACAATGCGATTTGATAAATCTCTATTAGAAGCCTTGCACCTGGTCAAGTGGTATGCAAAAGAACATGTTCTTTTGTGCTTGGTTCCCGCCTTCTTCATTGCCGGAGCTATAGCTGTATTTGTGAGTCAGGCATCAGTGATGAAATACCTTGGGGCAAAAGCGAATAAAATATTGGCCTATGGTGTAGCCTCTATTTCCGGCACTGT
>JAUWIR010000118.1 GCA_030605265.1 Pseudomonadota bacterium
ACCACGGATGAACACTGATAGACACGGATAAAAAATCTGTGTTTATCAGTGTCTATCAGTGGTTCAAAAGTAGTTTTTTTATTTATCTGTAAAACTAAAAAGTGTAAACAGACAAATGAAGGATGCCTTCATACCTAATGAATTTTTCATTTTAAGAAATAAAAAGAAATCTGCTTTGGCGCTCTATGACCCCTTCATACAAAAAATACAACGTGTGGATAAACGCATTGCCTACGGGATTACCCCTCACAATGCTGAGCAAACTTTTGCCCTTAATGCCTTGATGCAGCAGCTCATTGCCATCAATTGTTCATTCACTATAGGAGAAAATTTGAAATAATCAAAAATTATTCTCCCATACACCTCTCTTATTCTAAAAAGGGTTTTAGCTTTAATAACATAAGATAATGGAGTTGAGAGGCCAATTTTTGGGTAGGTGGGGAAAGATTAATTTGAGAATCGATTATGTCGTTTAGATTATTGATTTCATCCCTTACCCGCTTAAGATCAGAAGGCTCCAAATCCAGAAGTCCGTGCATAATAATATCAATTGAGGATTCAAGAGCGCTTTCCATTTGATTCAAAGGGAGCTTTTTTTGTCTCATAATGCTATCCAGAGTATGCAAAAAACTGTGCCCTGAAGAATAATTATTAAGGGCTTTTTCCACATAGGAGGAAATGATACGAAAAAGCCCATAAGAGAGACCTTGAAGCAGAATTGGGGTTTCTTCATAATGTAGTCGAGGGTCGTTGATTTCATAATAATAGTGAGTCCCCGGGAAAAGATAGGCACCCTCGTCTTTGGTGAGCGCTTCATGTTCTTTGTTTTCAGCAATAGTGATAATTTTTCCCAAGCGACAAATTGATGGACTATTGGTCCGTTGGCTATCCAAAAGATCCCGAAAACTATCTCCCTCAATCTTTTCAAAAGCCCCGGTTTGAGGTTCCGCCAAAATCATTTCTTGAAGACTATTATTCGGAGAAAAACAGATCATGGCATGGCCGGTTGCCGGTGGCTTTGATCTATCCTTTTTTAGGAGGTAAGGTTTTATGGTGGCATAAAAAATATTGGGGATTTTATTAGATAGTTTTTTCCTTTCTTCCCTGTTCCTCTTTTGAGAAAAGAGGAAATAAAAAATATTTTTCATTTTTTAATAGTATTTCACCGGGAGAAAGCAAAAAATAAATTCTTTGTGAAAACTGAGTACAATCTGATATATCTTTTTCATAAGATCGCCATTTTTTATTATCTGCAGAGTAGCGGGTAAATAAATAGGAAAAAAAATTTTCCTTTGCTTCTCTATTACTGAAGTAAGGCCAGATATACGTGTCGGAATAATAGGTATCAATTTCATTGTACGCGGATTCATATTCATGGCTTTGATAATAATCCTGCGACATATTTTTTTTATTTAATATTTTTAAGGAAGATAATAAATCTCTTGAAAAATCTTTCTTGCCAAAAAGATCACTTTTTTTTAATACATATCCTTTTTGAAGGGAATCATAGTAAGCAATATCTGCTAAACTGATTGGAGGTTGAGGTTTTTGTCTGGTATCTTTGCCCACATTTTCCTTCTTTTTTGGATGGTATTTTTTTTTATTAGGGGGTGAAGAAGCCGTAGGCTTTCTTTTTTTTTATTTTTTTTCTCCCTTCTTGGGCCGTTTTTTCATAGGGGGGACTTTTTTGATTACGGTTTCTTTCCTATCTTCAAAAGTACTTGGGAGAGTTACTTGCGGGTTTTTATTTTCAGAAAGATGAGAAAAAATTTTAATGAGTATGAAAAAAAAGAAAAGACCGGCAATAGCAATTAATAAAAGCAAACCCATCTTTTTTCTTTTCCAATCCATGGCCATAACTCAGTCTTCCTATTAAATAATTAGTAAACGTTCACAGGTTCAGGGTTCACTGTTCAGAGTTCAGAGTTGTAAATATGAAACGACTATGTAATACATGGTTAAAAAAGGAATTATACACTATAAATAGACTTATTCCTTTTAATTTTTTTTTTCACTTTTTACTGTTCATTCATAATATATCAGATAATTAATAAAAAAACCGCCCCTTTTGGGTGTGCTTACTTTGAGATAAATACACTCAGGTAGCTTGTTCAATCATTGGGGCAGAGGTAATTCTTAATGAGGCAGGATGAATACCTCTTGCATTTCCTTTTAAAACCATCTATTATACGTGTTATACACGTATAATAAGGAAAAAAATTATGCAGAAAAAATTAACTATCACCATTGATGAAAAAGTTTATGAGGGTTTATACAAAATTATTGGGCGTCGTCGCATCAGCCAATTTATCGAATCACTAGTTCGTCCTTATATTTTTAACCAAAATCTGGAAAATGCTTATAAAAAAATGGCCCAGGAGGAAGATCGCGAAAAGGTAGCTTCCGAATGGTCGGAAGCCACAATTGGAGATATAAATACTATTGGAGATATAAATAATGAATCGCGCTGATGTATGGTGGGTCAATTTCGAGCCATCAATCGGGGGCGAGATTAAGAAAAAACGTCCTGCTGTAATTATCAGTAATGATGCTGCAAATAAATATTTAAATAGAGTTCAGGTTATCCCCCTAACAAGCCAAATTGAAAGATTATATCCAAGCGAAGCCTACATAACCATAAATGGGAAAAAATGCAAAGCCATGGCCGACCAATTGACAACGGTTAGTAAGCTGCGTTTAATGAAGTTAGAGGATAGGCTTTCTCAGACGGATATGAAAAAAGTTGAGCTGGCAGTAAAGGTACAACTGGGCCTAACTCTCTAAATCAAACCGTTACTCTATACTCTAAATCAAACAGTTATTATCTTAGCCAATCTCCTAGGGAATAAACCTTGATAGGGTCAATGCATGAGCATACCCTGCAGATAAAGCTACAAATTGATTGCCCTCGGGCACATCGGTTTTTAGATGATAAACATCAGATCCCCAGCAGACAATTGTGCCGTCTGAGCGAAGTGCCAGGCTGCTATAAAACCCTCCGGCAGCTATGGCAATAAAATCATTTCCCTCAGGTACATCCGTTTGGCCATTTGCATTATATCCCCAGCCAACAAGAGAGCCGTCGTCACGAATAGCTAGACTGTGATATGTTCCGGCAGAAATGGCCATAAAATCATCCCCTTCCGGTACATCAGTTTGGCCCAAAACATTATATCCCCAACCGACAATTGTATCGTCAGAGCGTAGGGCCAGACTGTGAAATCCTCCGGCAGAAATAGCGATAAAATCATTTCCCTCAGGTACATCCGTTTGACCATCATCATTGTTTCCCCAGCCAATAAGGGAACCATCAGAACGAAGGGCCAGGTTGTGAATATGCCCGCAGCTAATAGCCATAAAATCCGTTCCTGCGGGTACTTCCATTAGGCCATGATCATCTCTTCCCCAGCCAATAAGGGAACCATTAAAGCGAATGGCTAGATTATGGTATGATCCGGCTGAAACGGCTTCAAATTCATTTCCTTTCGGTACATCTATTTGCTCGTAATCGTTTCTTCCCCAGCCAATGATAGAGCCATTGGAGCGAAGGGCAAGGCTGTGGGCATAGCCGGCGGCAATCGCTATAAAATCATCCCCTTCCGGAGTATCTATCTGTCCAAAATCCTGCCATCCCCACCCCACAATGGTCCTATACTCATCAACTATTCCATCGCAATTATTGTCAAACCCATCAATTATTTCCAGAGCACCCGGACTAATGGTGGGATCACTATCATCACAATCGCCAAAACAAACCGAATAGGTGTCCTCATCAGAATCAATATCATCCGGGGTATCCGGATTACAGTCATTATCCTTTTCATCGCAAAGGACCTCTTCCGCATCGGGGTTTATGGAGGAGTCATTGTCATCACAATCGCCATCACAGGTTGTAAACCCATCACCATCTTGATCAAAACCCTCATCTATTGAATCATCACAGTCATTATCTTTACCATCGCATACTTCTGTAGCATCCGGGTTTATGTCTGCATTATTATCATTACAATCACCTGAACAGGTTGTAAACCCATCACCATCTTGATCAAAATCCTCATCTATTGAATCGTCACAGTCATTGTCCTCCCCATCACATACCTCAGTGGCATCCGGGTTTATGTCTGCATTATTATCATCACAATCGCCATCACAGGTGGTATAATTGTCTTCATCATCATCAGGAGCATCCACTGTGTCAGGATTACAGTCATTATCTTTATCATCGCAAGTGGTTTCTTCAGCCCCCGGATGAATAGTTGGATCGCTATCATCACAGTCACCCTCATCAATAGTATAGCCATCATCATCTGCATCATTTTGGCTTGTGTCTTCTCTTATGGCCAGACTATGGAATAAACCTGCCGCAATTGCTTTAAAACCATTCCCTGCCGGTGAATTGATTTGACCGCCGCTATTATACCCCCATCCTACAAGAGAGCCGTCTGAGCGAAGCGCTAGGCTGTGATACCATCCGGCAGCAATTGACGTAAAATCATTTTCTTCCGAAAAATTTATTTGTTCAAAATAATTATCCCCCCAGCCTACAAGAGAGCCATCGGAACAAAGGGCAATGCTGTGGGTATATCCCGCAACAATAGCTATAAAATCATTCCCCCCGGGCACCTCTGCCTGGCCATAATTATTTCTTCCCCAACCCACCAGAGAGCCTTCTGAACGAAGGGCCAAACTATGTTTTCCTCCAGCTGCAACAGCCACGAAATCATTCCCTTCAGGTACCTCTGCTTGGCCATAAATATTCTGTCCCCACCCGATTAGAGAGCCATCTGAGCGAAGCGCCAGACAATAACTTCCTCCAGCGGCAATAGCCTCAAAATCAGCTCCCACAGGCACATTTATCTGACCATAATTATTTTTCCCCCAACCCGCCAGAGAACCGTCAGAGCGAAGGGCCAGATTGTGGAATTTACCTGCTGCAATGGCAGTAAAATCATTCCCTTCGGGTACATCAATTTGACCATAATCATTCCTTCCCCATCCGACTAAGGAGCCGTCTGAGCGAAGTGCTATATTATGGAAAAATCCTGTAGCAATGGATACAAAATCATTCCCTTCAGGTAACTCTAATAAACTATATAAATTAGTACCCCAGCCAACTAATATCCCTCCTTCTTCCGAATCAATTATTCCATCACAATTATTATCAATACCATCATCAATTTCCCGGGCGCCGGGATGTATAGTTGGATCATCATCATCACAATCATTTGCACATATTGAATAGGAGTCTTCATCATTATCAGGAGCATCCAAAGTAGCCGGATCACAATCATTATCTAAGCCATCACATACTGTTTCCTGAGCGCCGGGATGTATGGTTGGATCATTGTCATCACAGTCACCTTCACAGGAACTGTATCCATCGGCATCTTGATCGAAGTCTTCATCGATTGAGCCGTCACAGTCATTATCCTGCCCGTCGCAGATTTCAAGGTTATCTGCAGTATCATCAGTACATGTTTGTGAGCTATTTAAGCATATATATGTACCCTCATGGCAAAGATCCGAGTCAGGGCCGTCACAGGTTTCATTAATCCATACTTCATCTGTCCCGTCAGGTGTTGAAGGATTGCAGTCATTGTCTTGCCCGTCACAGATCTCCGGAGCACCTTGATAGATTGTGTTATCAGTATCCTCACAATCACCTTCACATTCGGTCATGCCATCCCCATCAGCATCGATTTCATTAGAAGGGATAACTCCATTACAATCATTGTCTTTTCCATCACACAGTTCCGGGGCGTCGGGGTATACCATTTCATCCGTATCATCACAGTCTAAATTATTTTCAGTGTACCCATCAGGACAGATATTATCATTTATTGTTGAATCAGGGTTTCCATATCCGTCGCCGTCTGCATCCGCATAAAAGGTTGTGGTTGTTTGAGAAGGATTAATAATAGTACTCCCGTCCGCCATAGTCCGAAGCACTGCCACAGGTTCACCATTGTTCTGCACGGCATTATCCCTGAAGTGATAGAGATACATGTCCACAAATCCTTGATTGTTTAAGGCCTCAAGATTAACCTCACCAAGGAATCCCTCATTTAAATAATAAGAATAGCGGCCTATAAGAGTGCCGACTATGTCCATGTTGACATAATAGGAATTACCATTATCTGTGTCTCCCATCACGGTATCAGATATCCCATTGGCTAGAAGGCGATAGTAAGATTGAACATCATCCATTCTGCCATTAAAAAATTCAAAGTACATGGAATCTACACTCACATTACTATAATCCGAGTCAAGGGCCAAACACACATCCTTTTGGTCTGTTGGCGATATTCCATTGTGGTTCTTGGCAAAATAAGCTACCCGCAGTGCTCCAAATCCTTCAGCAGTAGGGAACATGCCAAGAGTGAAAGCATCCGCGCCTCCCCCTACCATTACATTTTGTCCTGATAAATCAATTTCCTCACCTATTACTCCAAGATCTGTGGCTACTTCTTGTTGATCAGCTAAATAGACCACCCGAATTAAATCAAGCTCGTCAAAAGTACCTAAGCCGGTCCCTTCAGCTATTTGGGTATTAAAAGATAAAATACAGAGAATCATTAGAGATACAATCACCTGAAAAAATATTCTGCTTATCTTTTCTTTTCTATCTCTTTTCATAATCTTTCCTATCTCCCTTTTGATAAATTAACCCAGCAAATTCAAATAGTTTTAAAAATGAAAATCTGTCTTATTTGTATAGAAATATGTTTATAATATTATAGTAAAATAAATAATTTTTGTCAAAATATAATGCATGAGTATTTTTAATTTATAAAGTAAAATAATATTTCTTTGTATTATATATATAAAAAATAGTAGAAAATAATGATAATTTTATCTTTTAAGTACAAGAAAAATAACAATTAAAAATAACATTCGGCGGTTTTAAATCCTACAATGATTACTTTTTTTTAAAAAAAATATGCCAAAAGATTCAACCTGTGCAATTAACAATTGTATCATAACATTTTCATCCTCGGGGGTGAACAACTCGTTCATAAGTGTTTAGACAGGATAACAGGATTGACAAGAGAATTTTTAATCCTGTCTATCATTTACAATAATTCTTTGACTTTACGCTTGCTCTTAACTTTATTTTTTCCAAAATTAAACAAGCCCATTGGTTTTCTCGTTGCCTAAGGTAATTCTTATTATAAATACGATATACACACTCAATAATTTGTTTCTGTCAATTCTCTATATTTCATATAACCTCTAACCTCCTTCAGGTTGTGATAAATCTTTTTGATTAACTGGATTTAGATCATGTCAATCCTGTTATCCTGTCAAATATTTTTTTACATTAGTGAATCCAAAAATCTAATTGCATTAGGTTGAAAAGATTCATTGATATTGATATTGATGACTAAACTTGAGTTACCACAGAAATTATTATTAAAATGATTTGCCATAGAGAAAAATTCACCTATGGGTAAATTAAGCTGTTAAGCTACATAAATAAAATGACAATTCATATGCTTTTTAATTAGAGAAATAGGATTACGGGTTCAAAGGTTCAGGGTTCAGAAGTTCAGGGCTAAGAACTCAAAGGTTCACTATAACTTTTAACCTAGTGTAATCCCCTACGATCAAGGTTAATGGAACAAAGTCAACCCTGAACGGTGAACCCGGAATTTTTGAACTCTTAGAGGGAAAAGATACCTTCCGCTTTTTTACAATACCCTTCTCTTTCAGCCAAAAGGTCAAGGTGGAAGGTTTTGATATCCTCCAAAAAAAGGAGTTCTTTTGGGGTGGTTATATATTCACGATCGATAGCTTTGATATAACTCCGGCAATCGTTGCATACATCAACCCGATAGCCTTTCTCGTCCGCCTCTACATAGAAATAACCAAGCTCTTTTTTATTTTCTATTTGGCAAAATGGACAAGTTAGTCGGGGAAACGGCCAATTGAAATTACATAAAGAACAGAATAAAAACCTTTTTTTACCCTTAAAAAATAAGAGCTGGTCATTTTCCTTTTTTGGGGGGGTAAATAGTGAAAAGGCGGGAAAAGCACCACAGATTGGACAGAAAGGATGAAACCAATGAGAAAAATCATAGGTTTTGGAAATTTCCTCAGCTATGGTCTCCATGAGAGGTTTTAGGCTATTTTTTAGCAGAAAAATCAATAAGGTCCCATCAAGATCATGGTTCAGAGCGAAATCATTAAGGAATTCGGCATTGTGGTTAAGATATTGGCGACTTAGGTTAAAAAATTGTTGACGGTCTTTTAAGAATTCTTCAAATCCCCTTATTTTTATGGCAACCGCTGGTCCTCTTTTTTTTATCAATAGGAATAAAAAGTCTGCCAAAGGAATAATTGCCTCAAGGTTTAAATCGGGGGTGGGATATAGTTCAATAAAGGGCCGTCTTTCTTTTACTTTTTCTTCTATTACATCTTCTTTTATATGAAAAGAGGGGAAAGAGAGGTTAGATTTAATTTTGAGTTGGATTTTTAAAAATTCTTTATAAAAAATAAGCACCTCTTTCATTTGAGGATATTTTTCTATTAAAGAAAGTAAAAATTTATCTATCTGATCAAAAGTAGGAGACATTTATTAGGCCTGATTTTAATTGTTGTCATTATTTATTGATATTTTAATACCAGGAATTTTCATTATTATTTATACGACTTCAGCTTAACCACTTAACAGCTTAACAGCTTTATTTAACTTCATACCTTACCTTACAATTAAGAAATTTTCAAGTGAAAGATATATGGACCTATATGGGCCGGCGATTCTCACATCATCCTTATTACCAAGCCCGAAGTGTATATTTCAGAATATCGATAAATAAATTGTAATTTATTTTTATTTACTTAAAGTCATTTTTGTTTTAATAGCCCAAATAGATCAATTGCTTATGGAGAAAAAGAATTGGGGAATCCCCAGAAAAAATGAGATGTTGTGTGGGGTAGATGAAAATGCAAGTGATAACAGAAAGTGAACTATTAGAAAAATTAAAACAAAATCTTCCTACTTTGCCAAATATTGCTCACAAGATCCTGCATATTGTTCAAAGCCCGAAAAGCTCTGTTCAAGATATTTCCAAAGTAGTCAAAGTAGATCAATCCTTGGTTTCAAAAGTACTGTTTGCTGTAAATTCTGCGGCCTATGGATTATGTGAAAAAGTGAGTACATTAGATCATGCTCTGACAGTGCTGGGTTTTGATACACTGAAAAAATTATTCTTAAGTGTTTCCATATTTGAGAGTCTTTGGCCGGAAGAAAACACTCAATGTTTTTTTGATAAATCTCATTTCTGGTGCCATGCTCTTTCGGTATCTGTTCTGGCAAGAGGTTTGGCTTTACAGTTGCAGTATCCTAATTCTGATGAAGCATATATAGCAGGCCTTCTGCACGATGTGGGCAAACTCATTATTGACCGATTACGGCCTAAAGAATATTTGGAATATATTAGAAATCGGAAACAGACTTCAAACTCCTCTATGCAATTTGAGGAAAAGTATCTTTCTTATAATCACGCTTTTGTTGGTAAATTGGCCCTTGAAAAAAGGAATTTCCCTCAATCTTTACAACAAACCATTGAAATGCATCATGGAGGGAATGGAGAAAAAATCAATACTCTTGCAGCTATCGTCTCTTTAGCGAATTTTATCAGCTGGACTCAGGCGCTTGGTTCTTTTAGTTTTTTTTCTCAACCTGTATTGCCCCCTCAGGTAAAAAAAATAATCAATATAAAAAATTTAAAAATAGAACCAATTTTAAGACAGATGAATAAAGAATTA
>JAUWIR010000005.1 GCA_030605265.1 Pseudomonadota bacterium
AGAACATCTATGGGAGGGAAGATCCCCTTTCGATGCATTGATCTGCCAAGAATAATCTGTCCCTCGGTAATGTACCCGGTTAAATCAGGGATAGGATGGGTTTTATCATCTTCGGGCATGGTTAAAATAGGTATTTGAGTAATTGAGCCTTTGACATTTTTTATTCTTCCTGCCCGTTCATAAATGGTGGATAAATCAGTATAAAGATAACCGGGGTATCCTCGTCTTCCCGGGATCTCTTTTCGAGCAGCGGAAACCTCTCTCAAAGCTTCGCAATAATTGGTCATATCAGTTAAAATGACCAGAACATGCATCCCTTTATCATAAGCTAAATATTCTGCAGCAGTAAGGGCCATTCGCGGGGTGGCAATTCTTTCTACCGCCGGATCACTGGCTAAATTGACAAAGAGCACTGATCGATCAATAGCGCCGGTTTTTTGAAAATCCGTGCGAAAATAATCATACTCTTCAAAAGTAATCCCCATTGCTCCAAAAACAACGGCAAAATCTTCTTCTTTCCCTAAAACTTTAGCTTGTCTGGCGATTTGTACGGCAATTTGAGAATGAGGCAGCCCTGAGGCTGAAAAAATCGGTAATTTTTGACCACGAACAAGGGTGTTTAATCCATCAATAGAAGAAATTCCGGTTTGAATAAATTCGGAAGGGTAATCACGTGCAAAAGGATTGATAGGGTTTCCGTTGACATCCACTCTTTTTTCAGGAATGATATTTGGGCCGCCATCGATAGGTTGCCCAAGTCCATCAAAAATTCTTCCTAAAAGATCTTGAGACAGGCCTAACTCAACTCCTTTACCTAAAAAGCGAATTTTGGTCTCTACAATATTTATCCCTGTGGATCCTCCAAAAAGCTGAACTAAGGCAGTATCACCATTCACCTCCAGCACTTTGGCTAATCGAATTTCCCCGTCGGGTAATTCAACCTCGGCCAATTCATCGTATTTTACTCCTTCAACCGCCTTTACTACCATAAGAGGACCAAAGACCTCTGCAATTGTTTTATATTCTTTCAGCATGCTTGCCGATCCTCCAAATCATTTTCTATTTATTTACTAAAGAGGAAACTTCTTTTTTTAAGTTTTCCTGAAAGGTCTCAAAAAGATTAATGTCCTTTTCCTCGGTTAATTTCATCTTCGCCAGCCTTTCCATAATGGGAAGCTCTGTAAGCTTTGACAGGGCGCATCCACTCTCAAGCGCCTTATGAAAATGATGATACATTTCCATAATCAACTTTAACATATGATACTGCTTTTTAATTGAAGTAAAAGCATCCAGTTCATGGAAGGCATTTTGGTATAAAAAATCTTCTCTAATCGATTTGGCAGCTTCAAGGATTAATTGATCAGGAGGAGAGAGAGTATCTTTTCCAACAAGGCGAACAATTTCCTCAAGTTCCGCCTCTTTATTAAGAAGATTCATAGCTGCAATCCTGACGGTTTGAAAATCCTCGGCAGTTTCCTCGGAAAGAAATTTCTTTAAATTATCATGGTACAGGGAATAACTCAAAAGCCAATTAATGGCTGGGAAATGTCGTTTATAAGCCAAATTGGCATCAAGGCCCCAGTATACCTTAACAATCTTCAAGGTAGCCTGGACAACAGGGTCCGACATATCTCCTCCGGGAGGTGATACAGCGCCAATAGCGCTTAGGGAACCTGTTCTTTCCTCACTTCCTATGGTCCTTACTAAACCTGCCCGTTCATAAAAATCAGCCAATCTGGTGGCCAGGTAAGCAGGATATCCTTCCTCTCCAGGCATTTCCTCAAGACGGCCTGACATCTCCCGAAGGGCTTCGGCCCATCGTGAAGAAGAATCCGCCATCAGAGCAACGTGGTAACCCATGTCTCGAAAATATTCCGCTATGGTGATCCCTGTATAAATTGAGGCTTCACGGGCGGCCACCGGCATATTGGAAGTGTTGGCTATGAGAACAGTCCTCTTCATTAAGGGTTGACCGGAACGGGGGTCTTTAAGTTCAGGGAATTCCAATAAAACATCAGCCATTTCATTGCCTCTTTCACCACAGCCGATGTATACAATAATATCAGCATCAGACCATTTAGCCAACTGATGTTGCACTACTGTTTTCCCTGATCCGAAGGGACCTGGAATACAAGCTGTTCCCCCTTTAGCTACAGGGAAAAACATGTCTATTATTCTTTGTCCTGTGACCAAAGGCAAAGATGGAGGCAATTTCTCTTTATAAGGTCTTGGTTTTCGTACAGGCCATTTTTGCATTAATCCTACAGACACCTCGCCTTTGGAGGTCCTGATTTTAGCCACCATATCATTATTGGTATACTCACCATTGGCAATTTCCAGTACTTCCCCTTCCATACCAGGGGGAACTAAAATTTTATGATTGACAACAGGGGTTTCCTGTACTGTACCTAAAATATCGCCTCCGGTAACCTTTTGTCCTTTTTCAACAACCGCTCGAAAAGGCCACTTTTTATCCCGCCTTAAACTGGGCACATCAACTCCACGACTCATCATGCTGCCGGTTTTCGAGTAAATGACGTCAAGCGGTCTTTGAATGCCGTCAAAGATTGATTCTATTAAGCCTGGTCCCAGTTCTGCGCTTAGAGGCTTACCGGTTGAGACAACCGGGTCTCCAGGGCCAAGGCCCCCGGTTTCCTCATATACTTGAATCGAAGCTAAATCACCCTTTATTTCAACAATTTCTCCTACCAGCCCTTCGCGCCCAACTTTAACCACATCATACATATTGGCGTCTTGCATATTTCCTGCAACAACTAATGGGCCGGATACTTTAACAATTGTTCCCGCCATATTATCAATTCCTCCAATTTATTTCGACAGAATATCGGCACCCAAGGCCTTTTCAACCATTTTTCTAATTTTTTGTGTTGCTAATCCAAGGCTCCCCTTATGAGAGGGAATAATAACTATAGCCGGAAGTAAAGTAATCTCCTTTTTTAGCGCTTCCAGTTGTTTATCTATGCCGGCAGCCAGATCATCAGTAATAAAAATGATCGCATAGACATCTTTTTCCTCTTTTACTAATCTGGTGCTTTCTCGCAGAGCTTCCTGTTCATTTTGTACAGGGAAAATTTCAATTCCCATGGAAGTAAATCCTAATATACTATCACGACCACCGATAATTGCGATCTTAGCCATATATCATCCTTAATCGTTTTTCTATAAGAGTATTGGGTAGCTTATTTTGTTTTCCTACCATAACAATACGTAAGTTTTTAATTTCATTTTCTTTGGCCAAAATATATGTAATCAACGGCTCAACCCCGAAGGTGATATATTTGGCCTGGTGAATAAAGGTAATGATAAAGTTATCAGCCAAAAGCTCGAGCAAGGCCAGGGTTTTGTTTTTTTCAAAAGCCTCAATCCCCTCTTTTAAAAGGTGTGCATAGGGGGTGAAGCTGAATCGTGAAATGAGGTTTCCCAATGGTTCCTCAAGACATGATAATAATAACTCCCTGGAAATTTCTCCACCTTCTAATAAAACTGAATTAAAAAAAGTCCTCTTCTTTCCCATAAGCTTGATGCGAAGCAAAGTTTTCAGGTTACTCAGATCAATCTGCCAGCGAAAGAGAACAACCAAAAAAGAAATTTTATGCAACCGTGCCTGATTAAGAAGATACTTGTAAAGGAGACGATCAAGCTGGAGATCAATCCACTGAGGGGATGGAGAGGTTTTTTCTAATTCATCAATCAAAGATGTGACTGCTTCATTTATCTCTTGAGGGAATGCGGAATAATCATCAGATGCCACCATCTGACGGATTACCTCAGGCCCGAATAATCCAAGGGGAGTGAGAAATGATTCTGAATCTCCGCCTGATGCGCGTGATTTTAAGAGACCCTTAAGATTGTGAAAATCATATCGTAAAGCCAATAAATTACTGGTTGAAGAAGGATTGGGGTCAATCTTTTTTATAAGCTGGTAGGTTTTTAAAAGCTCAGCTTTTAAAAGGGCCTCAAAATCTTCACTCATGGCCTCTTCTTTAAAAAATTCTCCATAAGTCGTTTCCGATAAAATACGGATGATATCCTGGCGCTCTTTCGTTTCAATGAGCCGCCTGAAAATAAGGGGCTCTAATAGTTTTGCTTCAAGGGCCCTGATTTTGCCGACTGCAAAGGAGTATCGAAGATCATCCTTCCTGCTTTGATAGATCATTATGGACATCTATTCATTAACCTTTTTTTATCAGGATCATTCAAAAAGTATCTTGGCTACATCTGTTTCTAAATCGCTTTGCTGATATTTTAAGATAGAAGGAAAAGAATTATCCATTTCCACTCGATCGCCCTTTAAGATGAACCCTCCACGAATATCTCTTATTTCCCGGGATAATCGCAGTAGATTGTTCCGGCCTTTTTTTGTTAAGTCGCTATTCACTTCATCAATAAATCCTTGATGGACCCTTTTACGATCTTTGCTTGAAAAGATTACTTCCAAAAAATCAGAAGAAGCACTAGCTAAGAGCATATTTTTAATAATATTAAGGTATTTTTGGTCGGGCATCTTTACTATTTGCTCAATGGCGGCTTGAAAACAGCCGGCAATAGTCTTCTGCTTTTCAGCAAGAATTTCTTTTCGGCCGGCAAGTTCAGCAGCAAGGATCATTCTCTTGTCCTTTTGTTGAGCTGATCTAGTGGCTTCTTCGATAATCTGTTCGGATTTTTTCTGTGTTTTCTTTTCGCCTGCTGATTGAATTTTTTGAGCTTCTTCCCGAGCTTTTTGAATAATCGCTTCAGCTTTTTGCCGGCCATCCAACTTAATTTTTTCAATAATATTCTTCAAGGACATGATAGCCTCGTTTATTGGATTTTAATACCCATCAAAAGGAGAATGGTAATCAAAAGACCTAAAACAGCGTAGGTTTCAACCAGTGCCGACAAAATAACCGCTTTCATTGATTCATTCGGTTGTTTGGCAGCTACAGCTACTCCTGCAGCGGAAACCTTGCCCTGATAAATACCGGAAAACAGACCGCCAAAGGCTACTGGTAAACAGGCAAGAAAAATAGAGATCCCAACTGCTGCAGATACCTGAGGCACAGTTCCAGCTAGCAGGCCTAAACGGATAATAACAAAAAAGGCTGCAACAAAGCCATAAATACCCTGAGTTCCAGGAAGCACGGTTAAGATCAGGATGTTTCCAAAAGATTCAGGATCTTCACTAAGTAAACCATCTGCTGTTTGCCCGGCAATTCCAATGCCCACACTTGATCCAATACCCGCTAAAATCACTGCTGTTGCGGCGCCAGCGATCGCATAAACTAAACCCCACATACTTGTTCCTCCTTTTATGAGTTTATCTTTCTATTTCTCTTCAATATGTACATACTTTGTTTGTATGGCAAAGGGGTTAAAGGCTTTCCCTCCACCTTCAAAAAATTTGGTAAAGAATTCAATGAATTGTAATCTACTGGTGTGCACAAAGGAACCCAGTAAATTAATGGCTAAATTGAAAATATGACCTCCAATCAAAATGGCAGCCATTGCCGGGATACCAACATAAGGAATCTTTACTGTTAAGAAAGCCATCTGATTAACCACGTTGGCAATTACTGCAGTAGCTAATCCCAATGCCAATAATCGGCAATAAGAGAGCATATCGGCGTAGTACCCAACTATCCCATAAAGGGCGAGCATCCCGGTCCCCAATCGTCCAAAAATATTTTTATGGGACCTTCCCTCAAAGAGTAGAAGTGTTCCGGAAGATAATAGCGAAGACCATTTGGCCACCCCTGCCCATAATGCTCCATGAAGGATATTCCCTTTTACCAGCATGAGCAGAATAATCCCGGGAAGAAGCACCAACCAGGGCAAACGCGATAGAAAAGCATCTTGCATTTCTTTCGCCTGCAAGTCCTTATACATTTGCACAAAAACCCCGAACCATACCTGAATAAATCCGAGGATTAGGGCAAAGATAAGAAATGTAATCGGATCTTTAATAGGATCAAGTAAAATTAAACTATTTTTTATATTTTTTAAAAACCCCATAGAACTGGGAAGGTAATTAATAATGTCACCAAACCAGCTTCCAGTAAATACACCACAGAAAAAGGTGGAAATGCCACACAGAAAAAGGAGTTGCATTAATTTTTTGGGCCCCTCCTTCAAGTAAAAATAGTGAAGAGAGAGAAAACAACCCAGAGAGAGTATAATTCCGTACCCTGCATCAGTGAGACATACTCCAAAAAAGAGAAAAAAGAATGGCGCTAATAATGGAGTGGGATCAAGCTCTTTATAATGAGGGAGCCCATATAATTTGGTAACTAACTCAAAAGGAGAGACAATTTTGGAGTTAGTAATGGCTACCGGGGGCGTTTCATCATTTTCCGGATCTTTAATGGCAATATCAATTTCAGTAAACTTTCGGAGCCCATCTTGAACTCTTTTCTCATCTTTAGCTCTTAACCACCCCAACATGGAGAATGTTTGCCGAGTGTAGCCAAGGTGAGAGGAAATTTTTTTCTTATGCTGCAAATTGCTATAGTGATCGTAAAGCGCTTGTCCCTGTTCTTTTTTAGTAAGAAGGCCCTGTCCTTTTTGTTGTAATGTGGTTGCCTGGTTTTTCAAGGATTGAAGACGGCTTTTAAGATGAGTTAAAATTTCCTCAGGGGTCCCTTCCTTCCCTTGAAACTTTATCTCTTGGAATTCATGGTGTTTTAGGATGTCCCATAGTTTTTCCTTGTTAGTGTTGAGACAGATAAGCAAAACGTAGGAAAGGTTTTTTTGATGGGAGGTGACATTGATGTCTATTTCAGGAACGGCCTCTTCCATTTGCTGAACAAAGGCTTCTTCAATCTCAGCTTCAACAGTCCCTGCGACGATTGTACAATAAGTTGTATCTTTAAGATCTTTTATATTTATTCCCAGGGAAGACCAAGGTTGCCAAAATTTAATTTCTGTCTGCACTTTCGTCTCTTCCGAATGGACAGTATTAAATTGTGATTCCAATTCCTGGCATTGATGATAAGTAGCGGAAAGGTCGAAGCATTCAGCGATTTTATTTAATTTTTCAAAAGTAATAATTTCAGGGGCTTGTCGTAATGATTCAATAAACCCCTGTTTTTTCTCGAATTTTTTTATAAAGTTAATGATATAACTAATTTGCTGTAGCTTGATATCTACTTCTTTTGTGTCAATTTCTCTTTGTTCCATCAATTCGGTAGTGGTGGGGGGCAGGTTTTCCTGAGTATTAACGATTTGAACTTTTCCAAGTTTTTGTAAAGTGTTGAGGACTTCTTCCTGAATACTTTGGAAACCAAGTACCTCAATTTTTTTAAATTTATTTACCGCCATTGAGAGAGGTAATCCTTTCGATTATTAAGGAAGTTGCTTTATTCAACGTTTCCTTGGCAATTTTCTGTAGAGCCTCTTTTTTTTTAAGTGTTTGTTCTTTTACTGATTGAATTGTTTTTTCTGTTTTTTTCTCAACGTCAAGAAAAATTTTTTCAGCCTCTTCATGTGTTTTACGAATAGCTCGAGAAGCATAGTCTGCGGTTTTTCGATGTGCCTCCTCAAGGATTGATTTGGTTTTTTTTTCAGCATTTAAAATTATTTCTTCAATCTGTGCTTCAGTATCTTTAATTTGTTTTAATTTATTACTGATCAAAAGCTTTATCCTCTTAAGGAAAATAATTAACTTTTTTTTAAAAAGAATATTTAGCTGTGGAGTGTAAAAATTTAAGGGGAGCGAATTACAATATTTATTATATCCAATCTCAGTTGATTATGTCAAAGGCAAATAAATCTTTTTTTCTCCTCTGCCATCCTGTTTTTATAAATTATAATTTTTTTAAATTTTGATATATATAGAAAAGTTTATTGTTTTTATCAAGTATCGAAAGTTAAATATTTGACTATTAATTTTGCTTAGAATATAATAAACGGGTTTCATTAGTCAAGAGAAATTTGATATTTCCAATAATATTCCCATTTTTCAATAATATCCCTGATGATAAAGGATAAATTATGAATAAATCTATAGTGCGGGTCTTTTTTCTTTTTATTGCAGGTGGAGTATTCATCTGTTTTCTAGTGAAAAAGCTGGAACCACGCGGACCAATAATTACTTGTAGTGAAGAAGGTAAATTTTTAAATACAGCCAAAACCTTCTCTTTCAAAGTTGAAGACAGAGAAAGTGGTCTTAAATATATCAGAGCTGCTATTGTACAAAATAGCAGTCAAAAGGAAATTTACTCTCAAGAGTATGGTGGAAATCGATTATTGGGGAAAGGTCACCATCATATGAAAACTTTTGAGCTGGCAATTGATCCTATAAAAATGAAATTAAAAGAGGGAGCATTGACTTTAGAAATTGAGGCGAAAGATTATTCATGGCGAAATAAATTTTCCGGAAATATCAGTATATTTAAGCGAACCTTCATAATTGATCGGACCCCACCCACTGTGTCGTCCATAAGCACCCAGCACTATATTAATAAAGGGGGGACAGGATTAATTGTCTATCAGACAGTAGATTCTGTAAAAAGTGGTGTTTTTGTTGAAAAGATATTTTTCCCGGGGTTTAAAGCTTCTTCAACTTCTGATAGCACATATTTGGCCTATTTCGCCGTGCCCTTTGATGCCCTGGAGCCTAATATCCATCTTTACGCTGTAGATGAGGCGGGAAATGAATCAACGGCTAATTTTTATTACTCCATCAAACGTAAGAATTTTCGTACCGATTCTCTTCGAATTAGTGAAAATTTTCTACAGAGAAAAATTCCCCAGTTTTTTTTAAAAGATGATACCTTAAGACAAATGCCTCTTGTGGATGCCTTTCTTGAAATCAACAGTAAAATGAGGGCGGAAAATAATCGGACTATTCGCCGGATTTGTTCCCAATCCCAGCCTGAAAAGTTATGGGAGGGAAGATTTATAAGACTTTCCAATTCTAAAAGCTCAAGCTTATTTGCCGACCAAAGAAGCTATTTTTATAAAGGGCGAAAAATTGATCGGCAAACTCACTTAGGGGTAGATTTAGCTTCTATTGCCCACGCTCAAGTGAAAGCTGCCAATAAGGGAATTATTGTTTTTCAAGAGGAACTGGGGATTTATGGAAAGACAATCATTATCGATCATGGACAAAATATTTTTAGCATGTACAGCCACCTCAGTTCTTTTCATTCCTCTCCCGGTCAAATAGTCAAAAAGGGAGATTTGATAGGGGCGACAGGAGTCACTGGGTTGGCAGGTGGAGATCATCTGCATTTTTCGATGCTTGTGAGTGGAGTTTTTGTCAATCCTCTTGAGTGGTGGGATAAGCATTGGATTAAGGATAATATTATTTTGAAGATATCTATGATAGACTCATAAAATTGACTAATTATTATCAGTAATCTTTTTATTATCAGTAATCTTTTCTTCTTTCTACTATTTTAATAAATGTACCTACCTCTTATTTTTGATGCTTTTGAAGTTAAGCTGTGGTTCAGATAATCTTAGAGTGATCGATTGAAATTTTATTTGGAACTAAAGTAAAATTTATTATATTACTTGCATATTTGCATTTTTTTGGCAATAATGCATTCTTTATTGAGCCTCCTTATATCCTGCCAAGAAATATAAGTATCTATTTTCAGCTACTTATAAGAAAAATTTCATAAAAATAGCCTGTAGGCATAATTTATGCACCTAATAAATATTGAAGAATAATTATATAACATAATTATTTAATGAATTGTAGGCTTATAAGGTCGTTAGGAAGTTTTTAGAGGAACAAAATTATGTTAGTTGAGCAAGATAATATTTGCAAAGAGGAAATAAATATTTTTAAAGAAAACCTTCCTTCTTCAAATTTTTATTTCAACATGGATGATGTAAAAGATACTAGTGAGGAAAATATATCTGAGATTTGCCATGAAATAAATCACCTTATTCATTTTATCTGTAAAAATGTAGTGGGACGGGAAGAAATAGTCTATCAAACCATATATGCATTTCTTACCGGAGAACATCAGCTTCTGTCGGGTAGAACGGGAATGGCCAAGAGTCTGTTGGCAAGACAGATATTTCAGTGTTTTAAGAACGCGACGGTATACGAAAAACATTTAACCAAAGATACTACTCCGGATCAGCTTTTTGGGGCATATGACATGGCGGAAATGAAGCATGGGAAAATGTTTCATAATATTCAGGGTTCCTTAGTTATGGCTGATTTTGCCTTTCTCGACGAAATATTCGATGCCAATGACATGCTGCTGAGATCTTTACTATCACTTCTTAATGAACGGAAATTAATCAATGGCGAACAGATAGTCAATTCTCCCTTGAACAGTGTCATTGCGGCCTCAAATTACATAAGGGTAACAGAGATACTGGAGGCTGTTTCAGATCGATTTATTTATAAAAGTTACATTCCGGAAAATAAGAATCTGTATTACCAATTTTCTATTGATCAAATTTATGGAGAAAATACTGGATGTGTGAAATCTCCTGAAAGACGGTTAGATCTTAAAAAGCTGCAAAAGTTGAAGAGTCTCATCAAAGCTCAAGTGGTTGAAATCCCGGATTATATACTTTTTTTAAAAAATTATATAATCAGACAATTCATTGCTGAGACAAAAAAGAAGAAAACTGAATATGATTTTACTATTAGTGACAGAACTGCTGCCAAAGTCCAAGATCTTTTGAGGGCATCAGCCCTTCTCAAGGGACGGTTAGTAGTAACTGAGGAGGACCTCGATGAGCTTTATTATCTTATTTGTATGGTAGGAAAAGAAGAAGAAAAGGTTCGGCTAGCTAATATAATAAGTTCAACCAAAAGATATTTTTTTCAGGATAAAGAACTTCTCTTGAGAATTTTTGATCTTATTACAATTTTTCGAATAATAAAGTCAGCCAAGGACCCCAAATCTTTGGTTGAGCAGGAGAATTTTATCAAATTAATAGGAAACATTGAATATTTTTTCTCAGAATCATTTTTTAAAAATTTGCTCAGAGGACTTGTTCAAAAGAGTAAAGGTTTTATGAATAAAATAAGGGTACATCACAATAAATTGAATTATATATTAGAAGTTTTTCAGGAGAGTTGTCCTTTACTAAAGGAGATGGCCACTAAAAAGGAGACCTTGGAACTTATTGACGGCTTTCATCAAGACGTCGGCCTTTTCTGTGATATTTATCTGCAAAAAGGAGCTGATTCTAAATCCGGTTTTAGGGACCATTTATGTGAGGCACCCTCCTAAAATGAAAGAGATGATGATAAAGAGTGAACTTTTAGATCATTGGCTATTTTTTGAACCTAAAGATTATTTGAAAGTTTTATATGGAAATCAAGGTATATCAAAAGAGTTTATGCAATTGTTTTATATAGCAAGATGTTTATTCTCTCAGAATAGTGATCTAAAAATAAAGGGGAAGCTTTCGCCTCTATTAGAAAGAAGGGAGATTTTTCCTAAAGAGGAATGCAGACAGGAAGAATACTCTGAGGATATATCGATTCAAGGGTTAGGATATGAAAGTGAAAAAGAGTTGAATCCCGTGCAAAAGGTATATATTTTATTTGATAACTCTTCCTCGATGGATAGTGAAAAGTTGAATAAACTCAATGCAGCTAAAGCTATTTGTCTTGAATATTTAAGAAGCGTACAGAAAGAAAGTCCTCAGATATTTTTTAGATATTTCAATCAAGACATGGGACCCTTAATAAAAATTACCAAGGACAGGCAGATCAAAGACCTCATCAAATATGTCATACAACTGAATACCTATGATTGTTCTGAAACAAAAGTAGGCGAGGCCATATTGAAGGCTATTGAAGATATTGAAATAGATCCTGAATTACAGCAGGCTGAGATCCTCATGATCACCGATGGTTTGGGAAAAGTGCCTTCCGATATTGAAAAGCGGCTTGGTAAAATAAAATTTCATATGGTGCTCATTCCAGGGACCAATATAGACCAATTTTTGAAAAAATATCCGAATAAAGAAGCTTGGGGGAAGGTGGATATAACTATCAAATCGGCTGATGAATTAGGGCGACTTCTAAAAAAATATCCTAAAAAAGAAGCTATTACCAAAGCGGATATCCCCCAGGAATTAAAGATAAGTATGAATCGTATTTTAGAATTTTATCCTGATAAAGAGGGGTGGGGAAAAGCAAATAATAGGGGAGAGGACATTCCGCCTTATTGGGATATTTTTTTACAATTGCTCCAAGTATATAGATTGCAGGAATTTGCAGATATTTTTATTAAAATTCCCTCCCTGTTTGTTGAAAAGTTTATTTTTTCCAATGAACATGAGCTTAAACAAATTAAAGATCTTCGACTGGAACTGGTTAAACAGATCGAGGAGGGTGATTTCACCAGTAAGGCAAAGTATCAGAGTTTCCGGAGGATTAATGTTTTTGCTAAGTATCTGGATACTATATGGACTAAAGATTTATCCAGGAAACTGAAAACCAGGGTGAAGGAAGATTTGAGGGATTTTCGAGTGATTTTAAGAAAGATTATGGATGATGAACTGCTTACTTCAACACTGAATACGGCCATGGAAACAAATTTTATAGGAACAGGGAAAAAATTAAATTTTGTATTAACAGAATCAAACAAGTCATGGATGGTAATTTTAATCCTTGATTTTGTGAAGTCATTACTTACAGTACCCAAGGGAATTTTTGAGGGGATTTGTTTCACCTGGAACTATATTGTGAATTCTGCTGTAAGGATTTACAGAAAGGAAAAATTAAATAGAAGGTTCAACTATATTAGTAGGTAAAATGAGCATAGACGCCTAAGATCCTCATTCCTTTAACCTTAATCATCCCTCATTTTCTGTTGTTGTATAAGTAGATTTTGATTTCAGTATTTTACTTTCCTAACAACCTCTATCGCTTATTAGCCATAAACTTTCCCGCCCTTGAAAATTTGGACAGCGCCAACTTTATCAAGAAAATTTCCCATTGTTCACCTCCGTTTAAAAAAAATTTCCATTTTATTGGCAACTCAATTAGCTATTTAATTGTAATTATGTCGATTTTAAATGTTGGACGGGTTAAAAACGCGTAATGTATCTTCCAGGGGAAAAAGTATAATTGTCACGATGAGATTTTAATCATTAGGTAAATAGCGATATTTTACACATTCTTTACCAAATTATTTTTAGGAGTCTTGACAACCAGATAATAATATTGTTATTATAGCCAACGTTATCGGGCAGAAATATTTACAAAATTTTTTAAAAAAATTGCTAAGGTTATAGTAAGAGAAAAGTTACTGGGAGAAAGTGTATGGGTATACATTTTGGGTTAAGTTGGCTGCATCAATGGACGTATTGTTTTTTTACGTCCGGTGTTATTCTGATCTTTGCTATTCTCGTATATAAAAATAGGGAAAAAGACGCTCCGGGAATTCTCCAAAACATTGCCGAGGTGGCCATAGAATTCATGGAAAATTTAATTTCCACAGAGTTGGGGCGAGATAAATTGCCTTCCCTGCTTCCTTTCTTATGTACTTTTCTTTTCTTTATTTTAATCTCTAACCTTTTTCTGATTATCCCCAATGCTCACCCCCCTACGAGTGATTGGAGCAATACCATTGCCTTGGCCCTGATTGTAGTTATAGCCTTGCAATTTTACAATATAAAATTAAATGGTATTAAAAAAGCAGCTAAATTATGGTTCGACCCTATTCCCGAACTTACACAAAAAGGACCTGTAGAGGTCAATGAATCTCCTAAGCAAGAAAAAAGCGAGAAAGACAAAACCTCAAAAAATGCCATGCTGTTAAAAATTGCCGCAGTCCCCTTTTTAATTTTATACCTTGCCGACAATACCACGACACTGCTTTCCCTCTCATCAAAGACTATGATTGTATATTGTCTGGTAGGATCATTCTTAATACTGGCTTTTGCCCTGTGGGCAAGGTCAAAATTTCAGACTACAGCGCAGGATAATCCCTCCGGCATTCAGTGCTTTTTGGAATGGATGGTTGAGTCTCTTTTAAAGAAACTAGGATTGGAAGAAGGGGAGGGTTCCTTTATTAAGAGCATACTCTTTTATATTGTTGGTAGTCTAATTTTAATAACTGGAAGTATCTTTTTCCTCTTTATACCATTTAAGCATCCTGGTACTATAAATTATCTCAGCATTTATTCATTTCTTGTAGTTTTACCTTTTATTACAATATATCTGAATAAAAAATTACCATGGCTTAATAGTATTTGGGCAATTATCTGGCTTCCTTTTGGAAAATTATTAAAAATATTGCTGACAGTATTAAAAGAACTACCAGTAAAGATATTGATCGGCTTTTTTATTCTCTTACATATTTTTGACAATGCCGCTAGAGTACTTTCTTTATCACTTCGACTATTCGGCAATATTTTTGGAGAACATACAGTACTGACTATGGTCACAGAAATAGCCATTAAAAATTATTATTTTGTTATACCATTAGTAATCCCGTTTATGATCCTTTGTCTGGATCTGGTTTTTGCCTGTGTACAGACTTTAGTTTTTGTTATGCTTAGTCTATTTTATTTTAAGGAAGAGCTTGGAGTACATTAACTTTTATAAAATAATTTAATTTTTATGAAATAATTAAATATAATGAGGTGAAGTGAGTATGTTGGGATTTGATTTTGTTAAAACATTATTTTTAGTTGGCAATTTTTTTGTTCTCCTCTTTGTTCTAAAAAAGATATTCTATAAGCCTATAATGGAGATATTGGAAGACAGAAAAGAGAAAATAAAGGAAGGTTTGGAACAAAGAGCAATTGCCAAACAAGAGAGAGAAGAGATTATAAAAAAGAGGGAAGAGGTTATCGCTCAAACAAAATTAGACGCTCAAAAAATTATCAAACAAGCCAATGAGATGAAAGAAAAAATTATAGCCAAGGCTAAAGAGGAAACAAAAGTTTTGCTGCAAAAGGCCAAAGAAATAATTGCTAAAGAAAGAGAAGAGCTGAAAGAAGAGATGAATCTTAAATTAGTAGATCTTGTTAGTCATGTTGCTTATGCAGCGCTCCCAGATTTAGCGAAACAAGAAGGTCATAAAGATTTGGTAGAGAATGCTATATTACATAATTTAAAACAGGCATCATCAATGTAAAACCGCATCGAAGTGGAACGAGCGGGGCATAATAGCAAAATTGCCAAATTAATAAACTTAAATAATTTAATTAACCTATTTAACAAAAGGAGTTTTAGATGTCTATAAAATCCTTATTAAAGGCTGTAAGTAGTAAGAAGACTGTTTTCTATGGAATCGCTAATTTAGTATTATTAGGTCTGGCTTCTCCTTTATGGGCAAGCGTTGCGGCTGGTGGTGTTGTTGCTGAGACTCAGTGGAGTGATGCAGCTAAAGTTATTTCCGGAGCGCTTGTACTTGGTTGGGGTGCATTTGGGTCTGCAGTAGGAATCTCTAAGTTTGGAGCCGCTTCTCTTGAGGGAATGACCAGACAGCCGGAAGTACAGGGGAAAATTTTCACCTCTATGTTGATTGGTATGGCTTTTATCGAAGCCTTATGTCTCTATTGTCTTGTTATTGCTTTAATTTTAGTCTCATAATTCTATAGAAAAATTAAGCAAACGAATTTCCCTATATTTATTCATTATTGAATTGCTGGGTATAGAACAATATTGGTGATATAAATAGGAATTAACAAAGTAGTTCTTGCAATTATTAACAATGTATACGACTAGAAGAACTATACAAGCATTCAAAATTTAACTAACTCTCATATAGATTTTATGGTTTTAAAATTTTTTTAAAATTGAATTAAGAGTATTTTATGCTGTTTACTTAAAACAAATTGCTCTCCAAAATGTTCATGGAAAAAATTTCTGATTTTTTATAGATTAATAGCAATATCCACTAGAAGGAAAGCTTTGAAGGAAGGCTGGGAATTATGGAAGAAGTTTATCAGACAGGCTTAAAAGAGGCTTTGAATGAGGCTGACCAGCCACTAGTATTGATGAGCCCCACTGCATTCAGCTTGGATTTTGTAATAAATCTGGAGAATGAACTTTCAAAAATTGCTGACAAAAAAATGCAGATAAAGGCATTTACTAATGCAAGGCAGGAAAGCCCGGTCCTATTTCTGAGTAGGGATAAGAAGATCAATCTGGATACAAAGAAAAGTTTTATAAATGAATTGGATCGAAAAATACTGGAATTAAAAGGCGATGTTGAAACATTAAAATCGGATGACATTGCCAGACAACTTAAATCACTAATCGATGCCACCAAACCTACCTTCAAAATAGCGGATATGCGGCAAGAAGGAGTGGTCCTCCAGGTAGGTGACGGTATTGCAAGGGTATCCGGCCTTCAAAATGTCGGCTCCATGGAGGTATTGGAATTTGCCAATGACATTTATGGTTTGGCCTTTAACTTGGCACAAGACGCTGTAGGTTGTATTCTCTTAGGGGCGGAGGAAAAGGTTAAACAGGGAAGCTGGGTTTCCTGTACCGGCCAATTATTAAAAATTCCCGTGGGTGACGCCATGATTGGTAGGATTGTAAATGCCCTGGGTCAGCCCATTGATGGTAAGGGAAAGATTCCCACCTCGAATTATCGATTGATCGAAAGGATAGCCCCAGGAGTCGTGTCCCGTTCACCGGTTAAAGAACCTGTGCAGACTGGAATAAAAGCGATAGATGCTATGATACCTATTGGTCGAGGTCAGAGGGAATTAATCATTGGCGACCGAAAAATTGGGAAAACGACGTTGGCCATGGATACCATTATTAATCAAAAGGGAAATAATCTTACATGTATCTACGCCGCCATCGGACAAAAGGCAGCTTCCGTTGCCAAAGTGGGGGAGGTCCTGCGAAGAGAAGGGGCTTTGGAACATACGATCATCGTAGCAGCTCTTGCTAATGAACAAACTTCCTTTAAATACCTCGCTCCTTATGCAGCCTGTGCTATTGGTGAAGAGTTTATGGAACGAGGCGAAGATGCTTTGGTTATTTATGACGACTTGTCAAAACATGCCGTATCGTATAGAGAAATGTCCGCACTTTTGAAAAGACCTATCGGCCGTGAAGCTTATCCTGGGGATATTTTTTATGTGCATTCAAGGTTACTGGAACGAGCGGCAAAATTGAGTAAAGAAAAAGGCGGAGGATCTCTTACAGCCATACCAATCATTGAAACCTTAGGCGGCGATGTAACTTCATATATTTCAACGAACGTAATTTCCATTACTGATGGGCAGATTTATTTGGAATCAGGATTATTTAACACTGGATTTCGTCCATCCATTAATGTCGGTTTGTCAGTATCCAGGGTTGGAGGAGCAGCACAAACCAAGATAATTAAAAGAATAGCCGGAAGATTAAGAATTGACCTTTCCCAATATCATGAAATGCAGGCCTTTGTTAAGTTTGGGGCGGAGGTAGATGAAACTACCAAGGCTCAGCTGTCCAGAGGGGAAAGAGGACGTGAACTGCTCAAACAGATCCAGTATGCACCTATGCCCTTAGCTGAAGAAGCTGTGGTACTCTATGCGGTTGTTAATAGTCTAATAGATGACATTCCTGTAAAAAAAGTTATGGATTTTGAAAAGGGATTGGTGGAATTTGCTCATCAAAATTTTCAAAATATCATGGATCTGATAGATGAGAAAAAGGATTTAACCTCTGAAATAGATGCAGGTATTCGACAGATAATCACTGAATTCAAAGAGACATTTGATTAGAGAAGCAAAGCTATGTCACAAAAATTAGTTGATTTGAAGAATAGAATGAAAAGTGTGGAAAATATTATGGGCACTACTGATACTATGTCTACAGTGGCTGCCGCTAAATTGGCCCGCGCCCGCAGTAAAGCTGCCAGTTTAAGTATATATGCTGAGAAGATGAGGCAAATAGCCTTAATGCAATCGCAGTATGCACTTTCTTCTCAGGAAATCTTGCAAGAGGCTTCCCCCTTATTAATTGATAAGGGGAAACAGGATCGAGTTGTTGTCTTTGTTATAGCTTCTGAAATTGGTATGTGCGGTAGTTACAATGGTCAGATTGGGAAAAAAGCCCACTCCTTTTTAGAAAATCTTTTGAAAAATAATAAAAAGGCCGAGGTTGGAATTTGGATTAAAGGGCTTAGAGGAGAACGCTATTTTAAAAAGAATACTCCCTTTCCAATACTAAAAGTCGATTCCTGGTCGGAATACGGGGTTGCTATATCCGATGCTCTATCTCTTATTATGAATATGACTTATCTGTTTTTAAATAAGGGCATAGATGAGATATATTGCGCTTATACTAAATTCCATGGACCAACCAAAAGGGAACCAGTGGTTTTGAAGATGCTACCCTTTACCTTTGGACTTGAAGAAGAAGAAAAGAAGCAATCCCAACATGCTTTCGAGGAATGGATTTATGAACCTGATCCGCTTATTATTTTAAAGGAATTGATACCAATGTATTTCAAAATACAGGTATTCGATATGCTTTTAGAATCATACGCCAGTGAACAGGGTGCACGCATGATGGCCATGGAAGATGCCTCGGATCGAGCTAAAGAAACTTTAGCAGAAATGCTTATTAGTTATAATAGAATGAGAAGAGATTTAATTACCCTGGATTTATTGGGTATTTTAAGCGCGGCTAAAGTTATAGAAAAAGAAGCTGCGGCTCAAACTGGATTCTAATGGGAGATGTGGGATTATGAATAATTTAGAACAGAGCACGGTATCCCCTAATACAGCCATAGGCGAGGTCATTCAGGTATTAGGCCCGATTGTGGACGTATGTTTTAAAGATGCCATGCCGAATATAGGTAATTTATTACGGGCTGAAGATCCGGAATCCGGACTGCCTATAGAGGTATTACAGATTCTTGGTGAAGGCAATGTACGTACTATTGCTTTGGATGTTACCGCCGGGTTAAGAAGAGGCACCAAAATTTATGATACTGGGAGCCCTATTAGCGTGCCGGTGGGTAAAAATATTCTCGGGAGAATGTTCAATATTATGGGTGAGACCATTGATGAACGAGGTCCTATAGAAGATGCCACTTATGAGTCAATATATAAACCACCAATTCCCTATGCCAAGCTTGAGTCATTCCCTCAGATTTTTGAAACCGGTATAAAGGTGGTAGATTTAGTAACTCCCTTCCCTCGTGGTGGAAAAGTCGGTTTGTTCGGTGGAGCAGGAGTAGGAAAAACTGTTATTATCATGGAACTAATACGAAATGTAGGTATTGAACATTCAGGTGTTTCAGTTTTTGGTGGTATTGGAGAAAGGACACGTGAAGGGAATGATCTTTGGCTGGAGATGCAAGAGTCAAAAGTTCTTGAAAGGGCCATACTTGTTTATGGTCAGATGAATGAGCCTCCAGGGTGCCGATTTAGGGTCCCCTTTACTGCTTTGACTATGGCGGAATATTTTAGAGATGAACAGCATCAGGATGTTTTGTTGTTTTTAGATAATGTGTATAGATATGTACAGGCTGGTCTTGAAGTTTCTCTCTTAAGGGCCAGGGTCCCCTCTGAAGTTGGGTATCAACCCACTCTATTTACTGAAATGGGTGTGTTACAGGAGAGAATAGCTTCAGTTGCTTCAGGGGCCATTACTTCAGTGCAGGCTGTTTACGTACCGGCAGATGATTTGGCTGATCCGGGGCCCGCTTCCGTGTTTTCCCATCTTGATGCCATGGTGGTCCTTTCCAGAAAAGTAGCCTCCCTTGGTTTATACCCTGCAGTTGATCCTTTGTTGTCCGGTTCGCAGATTTTAGAGCCATGGATCGTTGGTGAAAAACATTGTGAAATAACCAGAAAAGTTAAAGCATATTTGGAAAGATATAATGAACTCCAGGATCTTATTGCCATCTTAGGATTGGAGGAACTTTCCGAGGAAGACAGAGTAGTAGTTACCAGGGCTAGAAGATTGCAGAAATTTCTCACCCAACCTTTTCATGTGGCTGAAACCTTTACAGGCATTAAGGGGAAATATGTTCCTTTAGCTGAGACCTTAAAGGGTTTTGATGATATTGCCGACGGCAAATATGATGATGTGCCTGAACAGGCTTTTTATATGGTGGGAACTATGGATGAGGCCATGGAACAATGGGAAAAAATGAAAAGTGAAAAGGCCTAAAAAGAGGAACCAGTTATTATGGCCAAAGAAAAGGCAAAAGTAAAAGGTAAAGGAAAACTTACTCTAGAAGTTCTTACACCAGAGAAGGTGGTCATTCGGGACAGCGAAATAGATATCGTCGTTGTTAAAGCTCCTGAACCGGAGATTAAAGAAGTTCAATCTATTAAGATCCCGGAAACTGATGTTCCGGTAATCTATAAAGAGGGAAGAGACCAGCTTAAAGCAAAAGCGATCATGGGCCAAAAGGAGTTGCCGGAAACCATGCGCGAAGATGTAACGCGTATTATGGATGATAAACCTGGCGCTATGCGTGATGATGTACCTCGTGTTATGGATGATGATAAACCTCGAGTTATGCGCAAAGATGCCCCTGGTGTCATGGGTGATCATGCACCCCCAATGGCGGATTTACCGGAAATGCCTGAAGCACCACCAATGGCGGATTTACCTGAAGTCCCAGAGGCACCGTCTATGGCGGAACTACCAGAAAGACCAACTTTGCCTACTTTAGCCCCTCCAGGGGAATTACCCCCTTTACCCAAATTACCGGAATTACCGGAATTACCGGAACCTCCGGTGGTACCGCGGGCTCTTAGGGAAATTGGTATTATGAGTGGTCATGCCCCTATGTTGGTGCGCTTGCCGATCAGTCCGGTAAGATATAAAAAGGGCAAAGAGATTCATTGGTTAGTTGTTGCCGGGGGATTCCTAGAAGTTAGGAATAATAAAGTAACCATACTTTCTTTTGGTGCTGAGAAGGTTGATGAAAAACCGGATGCCGATTTAGCTATTGAGGCCAAAAAGCGTGTGGAAAGTTGGCTTTTGGAAGGCCAGGTTGGTGGAGTAGCCTTTGATGAAAAGGCTGCCGAGGCTGATATTAAAATATCAGCTATCGAACTATATAAATCCTCTTCCTCAGCAGAATAATTCATTCCGTTTTCTCTATGAAATTAAAATTAAATTTTGAGGAATTAGAAGATCAATGGAAAAATAGGCAAATTGATCTTTTTCCTTGGTTACAAGGGCTGTATGCCTTGCTGAGGTCTCGAGAGGCCAACATTAGGGAAACCGGAAAGAGGCTGTCATCTTCCTCGCCGGCTACGATGGTTCAGTTTTTGTCTTCCTTCGATCCGGAAAACATAAAGCTCGCTGAACAAATAATTAAAGAGCAAGATCCCGCCATAATATTACCTCCCCTGCTCTATAGTTTAGAGAAGATAGAAAAAAGTGGATATTCCGATCAGGTTATAAAATCTTTGTTGAATTTTAAGCCCGCCTTTTCCTTTGGATATCTTTTAGGTTATTTGAATGAGAGAAAACTATCTGATTTAGAGAAAATTTTTTGCTCAAATCAACAAGAATATTTTGATTTTAATGCAGGCCAAAAACATAAATCCAAAATCTTCCATCTGATCAATACTATTTTCACCCATATCAATCAATTTTTTCCATCCTTAGAGGAACAAGAAGGATTCCTCGATCAGATTTTTCAGGCTCTCAGTATTGATTTAAAGGAGAGAATGCCTCTGTATGGAACAGTTGCAACCAGGAAAGATTTTATAAGCGTCAGGGTGGATCTTGAAGTAATATTAAACATATTTAAAGTCAGCATGTATGAAGAAAACGGAAAGATTGTCGAGGAAAAGATACAAAGACTCGGCCGAGAAATTATTATCTCTTTACACAAATTACCCTTCGACTCAGAAAAAGGCAATATCTTATTCAAGCATTTAATAGAGACTATCCATTATATGGCTATTTTGAGGCTTAAAGCGGACAAGCCATTTCTTCAATCTCTGTCTAAGAAAATAGATTCTTTTGATTTACATGAGGTTCAAAGGAATGAAATTATTCAATCGTCCGGAGTAGCTATAAATATAATTGATCGACCTGAAGACACTATAACAAAAATTTTGGATGAACTTGAAGTGCCATTTTTTACCTAATAACGTAACTCCTCAAAATTGAGTAAAATTTTAACCTAATAACTTATTTCTGAAATTTTTCTTTTAATATATCTAAATCTTTTCTTTAATTTCCAATCTCTATAGATAGCTAAGGACATTTGCCTGACACTATTAATAATACTTAAAAATTTCTTGATAATATATTCAGGTAAGGCTATGAAAATGGTCATTATTACCGGCCTTTTTGACTTTTTCAATTGAAAAGCCATTCCTTTTCCGTTATTTTTAAGGCTTAATCCCTGTGAAGTATCCAAAGAATTGTCTAAAGTAGATACAAACCATTCATCTTTCATAACTTTTTCCAGCAAAATCTGAAAACCACTGAGTTCTTTCTTTATTCTCTTTTGAAGTTCTTTAGTAGTTGGTTCCTTTAATATTAACATATGTAAATATTTCATGAAAAATTTTATTTTTTGAAATATTTCATATCTTTCACTGTTAGATATCTGACTTTCCAGTTTGGAGGCTAACTCTTGCCGAAATGTTTGTATCTGCTCCAGTTCATACATATTTGAAAAATGAAACTTTTCTATAAAAAGTGAGGGTATTTTAATAAAAATATCAGCAAATTCCTGCATTCTATATACTTGGATTAATTGTAAAAAAATTTCCCAGTAGGGGGGGATGTCTTCTCCCCTATTATTTGCTTTTCCCCACTTCTCTTTATCAGGATAAAATTCTAAAATACGTTTGACACTCGTTTTTAACTCCTGTGGGATATCCGCTTTGGAAACGGCTTCTTTTGTGGGATAATTTTTTAGCAGTTGGGCTACCTCATTAGCCGATTTAATCGTTATATTAACTTTTGTCCAAGCTTCTTTATTCGGATATTTTTTCAAAAATTGACTTATATTAGCCCCCGGGATGAGGACCATATGAAATTTTATCTTGCCAAGCCGCTTTTCAATATTGGAAGGTACATCTCCCAAGCCATCGGTGATCATAAGAATCTCAGCCTGTTGTAGTTCAGGATCTTTTTCGATATCTTCGATAGCCTTCAATATGGCCTCGTCTACTTTAGTTTCATAACAATCAACTGTATTCAGATGAATGATATATTTGATAAGGTCCTTGATCTGCTTACGTTTATTTATTTTTATTAAAGGGCCCATATTTTGGTTAAAATATCTAAAAGATATCTGAGGACTTTCTTTTTGCACTCTTCTTAAGTATTCAAGACAGATTGCTTTGGCAGCAAAGATTTTAGTGAATTTATCCCCATTCATTGAGAAAGAGTTATCGAAAAGGATATAGACCTTTTGCTTTCTATTTAATTCTTTTTCCTTGCCATAGACTAAATCATCAATGGAAAGAGCATCGTGGTCGAGGAACTCTTTTCTGAATAATTCTTTTTGAACTAATTTGGCATAAAAAAGATCTTCCGGATAAATCATAAATTCTCTAGGCAGAATATGGGAAACTTGATCCATAGAGGTTATTCTGCCAATATCGAAAGAGCCCCCCATGTTTAATTTTACTAAGGATTCATAATGATCACTATGACTGCCCTTTTGTTGAATCTTCTCTTCTGAAAAAATTTTTTTTCTTTCTAAAAGAGGAGCAAGTTGACTTTTAATGGGGAATTCACTTTTTTGAGAAAACATAGTTCGCCCAATGTAAAATATTTGCATCCATTCATCTGTTAGCTCTTCGGTTCTATCACAGAGATTTTGGAATCCTTTAGGTTCGATAAAAGTAAAATGGTCTAATAATTCACTCATAGAGATACCTTAAAATAATTTTTTCTAAAAAATTTAATTTAAAACATAAAAGTTTGCATTTTATTTAAGCGGCTTATCAGCTTATTAACTCATCAACTTAACAGCTTAATTTATATGTTTCATGACTTCTTCCCTTGATATGATGAAATAAATCAATATCATATTCGAATCCGGCAATCAGCTCAAAACTTTCTTTTCTAGTAACGATATCCTTTAGCAATAAGCAACTTTCTTGAAAGATATCTATAAGATATACCAGCCTTGATTTATCGGTATGTGTACCAATTGTGTTCATAAAATTAACAAATCTATTATTGAGACTTGAGTTTAAAAAGAGTAGCTCAATTTTACTTGTTATCATAAAAAATTCTTCATTTCCAATAAAATTTTTTGATCCAAGGCTATGTTTTAATTGGCTGAATATGTTCATAAGAGCAAATATTTTACCTAATAATTCCTTGTCCTGAAGAAAATATTTTTTAGTGCTATCTATAAATGAATCGATCCAAAAGCGCCTCAAGAGTTTCCGAAGCCCGTATATAATTAGAGACGGCAATAACAGTATGTAAAGAAGAATCCACAATTTGCTCACCATTAACCAATTTTCTTTCATTAAGAAGTGACAATAAAGATCTTAACAGCATATCATTGGCATCAAAAATTTCATCCAAAAAAGCAAAATCAGCAGTAACAATGGAACCTTGAATGTTATGTATCATCTTTCCATGTTTCATTTTTACCATATCATAGGCGCCAAAAAGGTTATCCGGCGTCGTATCTTTGGTAAGATGCTTCTCAAATACCTTAGCGCCGTCAAAACACTCAAAAATTTGTCTGGCTAGAAGGCTTTTGGCCATGCCCGTGCGGCCTATCAGCAATTGATGCTCCCCGGTAAGAAAAGCATAAAAAGTTTGAGTTACAATCTCTTGCCGTCCTACTATATTATCACAAATAAAATATATAAATTGATGGATTTCTTGAGAAATTTCAATAATATCCAGCTCAAATTCAGAAATCTGTTCAATAGAATTTATTTGAATGTTAAGCAGGTTATTTATGGTTGGCCAATCTCTTTGGTTCGGTTGTTTTTTCTCACTATGTTCATTACTCTTTTGAATAATCATAGCAATTTTTGTTTTTACCTTATTATTATATGTGAAATAAAATTTTATAATTTAATTTTATTTACTTTTAATTAACAATGCAAAAAATATGCCTTTTATTTTAAAAACATAGATATGGGATAAGTATTTAAAAAATATGTATTTTAGGGGGGAGGAAAAAAAGGAAGGACCAAAGTTAAATTGCATTATTGCAAATAAAAAGCAATAATGCAATTTTTGAATGTTTTTAAAAATGCTATTAGTTCCCTTTCCCTCTCAATTCCCTTCCCTTTAAGAGGAAGATTGAAGGAAGGGGAAAATATCCGGAAAGATAACTCTTCCTAATTAACCTTGTCCACAATTTTTTAGGTTAGCGCCAACTTCTTTGAGAAGTTTATTAACCTGAGTAAAAGGATTTCCTTTAATAATCTTTTCAAGTTCGATTTTTTCATCATTCAATTTAGGTATATCTTCCCCTGCCAATTCCCTGTTATCCATTGTCTCGTCTCGAATTTTTTCGATTTCCTGTAAAAAAAATTTTTTATCCTCTTCACGAAGATTCCCAAACTTGAATTCAAAATTATAATTTTTACCTTGTTTACCATTGATATTTTGTTTTAATATCGCAGCTTTTGCTACAGTAGAGAGAAATTTTCGAAATAATTTTTCCCTATTTTTGGCATTTGTATGAGATTCATACTTTTTGATTTCATCAATTCGCTTTTGAGCAAATTTTGGGATAAGAAAAGCCATGCGGGCCATCATTTCTTCCATTTCATCCACTATAACTTCAATTTCAAGGATAGTGTTTTTAATCTTCACCTTTAATTCTTCAATAACCCTTTTTTTATCACCAGCTTTACCAGCTTTAGATACTACCCCAGTTTGAGCATTATGTTGCAAGGATAATAATTTTTCGTAAAATGATTTTTTCTCTATGATTAGCTTTTTTTCTTTGAGTTGTAATTCTTTATAGCAAAAAGCCAGCTCTTTTGGAGTTACCGTTGGATCTTGAATAAATTTAAACATAAAATGTCTCCTTATCGGTGAATTACTCAATCATAATTTATTATGTATACTTTTCTTTTAATATTTTCCCTATAATCATCGTTCTCATTATCGAAATAAAACAACTAATACAATTTCGCCTTTATTGCATTTGATCTTGAAAATTATATTTATTAAAAAGGGGTGGGAATTGATGATGAAATGCCTTATTGATTTTTATTAATATTTTACGATTAAGATTAAACCTAATACATTTCTATGTATGATTTATTTTAATAAAACCATAAAAAATCAGAGGATTGCTCTCTAGGAATTTCCCAATCATCATAACTATGCATTATATAAGCCATGGGAACGTAAATTTCGTCAATGAAATCTTTTAATAAAATTTGAATTATTTCCCCTTCAGTGTTTTTTTTCGAATAAGGAGGGGGTTTAAAACCAAAATTCTTTAATCCTTCAGTTAATTCCTTTCTTGTAAAACCAAAGGAAAAAATTTCCATATGTCTTAAAAATCGATTAAAGTCAGAATCATTGGGAAGACGATCCAGAAAGTATTTTTTTTGAGATAAGTTAAAATTGGGATTCTTACTCAGTTTATAAACTAAAAGAGCAAGCAAGGGAAAGTCTCTCCTTTTTATAACATGGAAAAAAATCTCCTTGATGATATTTCCCGTTACCGCATCTAAAACTTTAAAGTATTTAAGGCCAAAAACGAATTTGATTACTCCGATTCCCGGAACCAAATTTTTTAATAAACAATCCTTTAAATAGTTGATCTCAATTCGTTCGAGGGCTGCTTTTTTTTGCTCGACTAATTTGCTTAAACTGTTCCAGGCAATAAGCTGAGTGTAATAGGCTTCCCGGGAATAATTGGTCAAATAAATAAGAATATCCAAACATGAATCCAGCTCCTCTTGAGGCACTATCTCCTCTTCTAACATCTGACCAATAGCATTAGCAATGAATGCCTTTCGATGATTATCGTGAGCTACTACAATGTTTGCCCCAAAAGGATATTTTGTATGATAAGTAAATCCCTCTATTTCTGAATGATCACAAACAGCGTACTTAAAAATTTTAATTGCCAAAGAAGGTGTAAAATTTTCCAAAACATCTCCGATTCTGGAGCGGTTCAAAACAATTCCGCCTTTTTTTTCAAATTGCGTTTTCTGTAAAT
>JAUWIR010000033.1 GCA_030605265.1 Pseudomonadota bacterium
ATCATATTCAGGATTTTGCCTGGATACTCTTCAAACATAATTTACTTTTATTAAAAATGTAGAACAAACATTCAACACGAACATCTTATTTTAAGAAAATCTGCAAACACTAAGTCAAAGTTTTCAAATACTTTACATTCCTTCCCTTCTATTTATCAATAAAATTTTCAACCTGTGCAATTAACTAATTTTAGACAGGATAACAGGATTGACAAGATAGTTTTTAATCCTGTCTATCATTTACAATAACTCTTTGACTTTACGCTTGATTTATATAACCTACTTCAGGTTGAAATAAATCTTTTTGATTAACTGGATTTAAATCATGTTTATCCTGTTATCCCGTCAAATATTTTTTTTTTTAGTGAATCTAAAAATCTAATTGCACAGGTTGAAAATTTTTGCTTTTAGTTTAGGGCCCTAAAATTGTAGTTTTATTTCTTAAGTTCTTACGATATTTAACCTTTTAGCATGACAGGATAATCCAAAAATATTAAGACACAGGTCAGGATAATTTAAGACACGGGGTCAGGATAATGCCTGTGAAAGCCTCTCAATAATATAATGAATCATTTTCCATATTTTAATGACGGGTACGGGTAAAGCGAGATAGGAGTATACGGGGACCGGCGCTATGGAATATCAGCAAACCCATCCACAAGAAAGTTTTAAAGAGGAAGAAGGAAATGTAAATCTGCGAGATTACTGGCGAGTGATCCTAATATATCGATGGACTATAATTACAATTTTTATCATTGTGACAATGGTCGGATTTATACATACTTATAAAATGTCGCCCATTTATAAAGCCACTGCTAAAATCCAAATCAAAGTGGGAAATCCCAATATTGTCTCGATCAAGGAAGTCATCTCCATAGATGCACAATATGACTGGAACTATCACCAGACCCAGTATGACATTTTAAAAAGCTGCTCCATGGCCAAGGCTGTAATTGATGCACTGGATCTTAAGCATCATAAGGAATTTGTAAGTAATGAAAATAAATCAACTGCTCAAAAAACAACCGCATACTCGCCGGAGGAACTGAAGGCCAGGCACGAATCTAACTTAATTGGAGTTGTTCGCAGCAATTTATTAATTGAACCGATCAGAAACAGCAATACGGTCAATATTAGTTATACGTCTCATGATCCCTCTCTGGCAGCTAAAGTTGCTAATGCCTTTGCTGAACAGTATATCCAATACAATCTCCAACTCAAACACAAAGCATCCAAAGAAGCTTCCCATTGGCTGAATGAGCAAGTGGGAGATCTGAAAAAGAAAGTGAAAGACTCCCATGAAGCGCTTTATGCCTATAAGGAGCAAAATCAAATTTTGTCTTTAGAGGAAAAGCAAAATATCATTATCCAAGAATTATCTAAACTTAACAATACTTATATTGAAGCTAAAACCAAAAGAATAGGCCTTGAGACTCTTTATAATCAAAGCCAAAAATTTAAAAGTAGTAGAAGGAATAGAAGGAATGTAAAGTACCAGGAAGCCATAGAATCTCTTCCCACAGTTATTAATAACGCCCTTATCCAAAGCCTTAAAATAAGCTACATTTCTTTACTGTCAGAATTCAACCGGGAATCCAAAAAATACGGGCCAAAACATCCCCACATCATTCAAATTGATTCGAAATTAAAGGTTATTGAAAAAAAAATCAATTCTGAGGCCACCAAGATTGTCAACAGCATCAAAACCGAGTATGAAATTGCCCTGGCTCAAGAAAAGGTATTGCTGAATGCACTCAATGAACAAAAGAAAGAAGCTTTGGAGCTAACTAAAAAAGCCATCTTATACAATGTCTTAAAAGTAGATGTAGAAAATAATAAACATATGTTCGACGTAGTTTTAAATCGCCTTAAAGAAACAGATCTTACCAGCGGACTAACAACCAGTAATGTACGCATTATTGATAAGGCTTTCATCCCCAAGGCGCCCATAAAACCGAACAAAAAAGCAAATCTTATGTTGGCGGCAATCATTGGCTTATTTATGGGAATAGGGGCCGCCTTTTTCCTGGAATACCTTGATAATACCATCAAAACTCCGAAGGACCTTAAACGTTATTTAGATCTTTCTTTTCTCGGCCTTATTCCTCATATGGATACTTCGCGGATAAAAGAAGTTTCTAATCCTGCACTCATTTCCTTACACAGGTCTCAAAGCCATTTTAATGAAGCCTATAAAAGCCTTCAAACAAGTATAATGTTCTCTTTTCCTAATACCACCTCCAAATCAATATTAATTACCAGCACGCTCTCTTCTGAAGGAAAAAGCTTAACCTGCGCCAATTTGGCTGTAACCATAGCCCAGAGTGGGGCCAAAGTGGTCATAATTGATGGAGATATGCGAAAAGCACGCCTGTTCCATCTCTTTAAATTGAACAACCAAAAAGGGCTCTCAAATCTTCTTATTGGCCAATGTACAATGGAGGAAGTTCTGCAAAAGGGTCCGGTCCCAAATCTAAGTATCATAACTAGCGGCCACCATCCTTCTAATCCTCCGGAACTATTAGTCTCACCTAGTTTGAAAAAAGTTATAGACGAATTAAAAATCCGATATGATCTTATTATTATTGATTCTCCACCAATAGTTCCTTTAACTGATTCGGTAATTATTAGTAATATTGTCGATGGGGTGGCCTTAGTAATTCATGGTGGGGTAACCGATAGTGAGGTCATTTTGCAGGGCCTTGATTTTCTCAAAAAGTCCAATGCCCGAATCTTGGGGGCCATCATTAATAATATTGATCTAACCAAACGCGGCCGCTATTACTACTATAAATATTACTATTATCATTACTATGGAAACGAAGAAATGCGCACCAAAAAACGAAGCAAAAAAAATCATATTCCTACATAAAGATCTTTTATATCAAGCCACCTTACAATCATATTCTCTCCTTTGATAAATAAACAAATAATAAATAAAGTAATAATTAAATTTTAAAAAAAATTAATAAAAAATTTTGTGGTTAAAAAATTCTAATTTTCCGAAAAGCATACATCTCCCAAAATCATCAATACATAAAATATTCAGGATAAATATTACTATTATGAAGAAAAAAATCATTGTATCACTATTAGTTTTCTTTTTAGTTTACTTAACCTCACCATTTTCCTTATATGCTCATATAACCGATTATCTTGTAGGGCCACTTGACGTCTTACAAATTGAGATCTGGGATAATGCCGATCTTTCCAGAGAAGTATCCGTCTCCCTCAAAGGCGCCATATTTTTGCCTTTAATAGGGGAAGTCATCGTAAAAAACCTTACCAGTAAACAAATACAAAAAATTATTCGTAACGATTTAGCGGATGGATATTTAGTTGACCCCCAAGTTACCGTCACAGTAAAAGAGTACAATAGTAAAAAAATCTACGTGCTCGGAGAGGTGAATAAACCGGGATATTATCCTTTTTCCAAAGAGACTACTTTTGTTGAACTCATTTCCATGGTGGGAGGATTAACCCAAAACGCCGGGCAAGAGGCGTTTATTATAAGAACATTAAAAGGTTGTATTACTGAAAAAAATAAAATTCAGAGACGAAATTTGAGTGAAGATCCTTCTTCAGTTTCAGGATTAACTCCTTTGTCAAAAGAAGCTATTGATAACAGCCAGGTTATTACCATTAGTCTTAATGATCTTAATCACGGGATAAATTTAAATTTTGAGCTTCGAAACATGGATACCCTCTATATTCCGAAAGCAAAATTCTTCTACATCATCGGTGAAGTGAATTCACCAGGGCGCTTTAAATTAGAGAAAAAAATGAATGTCTTACAGGCTATATCAATGGCAGGCGGACTAACCCAAAAAGCTAATGTAAAAAAACCCAAAATTATCAGAGCCGTCAAAGGGAAAGAACAAGAAATAAAAGTTGGCATGACAGACCCGGTCCTGCCTAATGATATCATCAAAGTACCGGAAAGCTTCTTTTAAAATTCCGGTTTTATCACCCACTTTAATTCCGGCTTCTGATTATCGCCCTCTCCTTTCTAAAGATGAACAAAGCCAAAGTAAATAAAAAATGGAGTATATCAAGAGCTTAAAGTATTTTTTTTAATAGAAAAATTAATTATTATGTAGCTATAAGATAAATATTATTACGATAAAGATGTGAAGTTTTAATAAATTTAATTTTCATCTATATTTTTTTCTATTAATCAATTTTTCTATTAAAAAAAATAGACTTAAATATTTTTAAATTTCACATCAAAGATCTGCAGACTTTTTTCAGTATACACAAGAATTTAAAAACAAAAATTCTCATGTAACTGAGAGGGCGAAGCTATGATCAAAACCAAGAACAGCAAATAAAAGAAGAATGAACACTCAAATGAAAAGGGTAACCCTATGGACCAATCATTAGGAAAGGATTATCCGCAAGAAATTTTGCCGGAAGAAAATCACCTGCGAGATTATTGGCAGGTGATTATGAAGTACCGTTGGACTATGCTTACTATCTTTATCATTATTGTAATGACCGTAGCCGTAAATACCTTCAAAATGACACCTATTTATAAAGCCACAGCCAAGATTCAAATTGAAAAACAAAATCCAAAAATCCTTTCCATTGAGGAAGTTGTCTCATTCAATGACCGAGATGATAGTTATTACCAAACACAATATAAGATTTTAGAAAGCCGCCCCCTGGCCAAGGCTGTGATTAATGAATTAGACCTCAAACATCATTGGGGATTTATAGATAATGAAAAGAAAAGAGTATTTACTGTCAAGATAAAAGGTTACTTAAATAATCTATTCAACTTTTTTTCTCCTTCCTCTAAGCCATTAATTGCACAAACAAACCCTTCCCTTTCCCTTTCATTAGAGGAAAGAAAAAAAAGGCGAGAATCTCTGTTAATAGATTTCTTTTTAGACAATGTCCAAATTGAACCGGTGAGAAAAACTGAGCTGGTGAACATTAATTTTTTATCCAAGGACCCCGATCTGGCAAGAAAAATAGCCAACACCATTGCCGAGCAATACATTCAACGAAATCTCAATCTTAAACATGAAGCAGCTTTAGAGGCAAATAATTGGTTGAACCATCATATAGGAGAGTTAAAGAAGAAGCTGGAAACCTCAGAAGAAGCGCTTCACACTTATAAGGAAAGAAATAAAATTGTCTCCTTAGAGGAAAAACAAAATATTATTGTCCAAAAACTTTCTGATCTTAGTAGCGCTGTTACTGAAGCTAAAAAAAAGTCAATAGGACTTGAAACGCTTTATAAGCAAATCAAAGGATTTAACAGTAATAAGGAGGCCATTGAATCCCTCCCTGCAGTAATTAATAACTCTCTTATTCAGGGGCTTAAAATAGAATATATTTCTCTGGTTGGGGCGTATAATAGTGAGTCAAAAAAATATGGTCCAAAGCATCTTCATATTGTCAAAATTGCTTCCCGGATAAAGACCCTTGAAAAAAGAATTGCCTCAGAGGTAAAAAAAATTATCAACAGCATTAAAATTGACTATGAAGTTGCCCTGGCCCAGGAAAAGGTCCTTTTGCAGGCGCTGGAAGAGCAAAAAAAAGAAGCCTTGGAACTTAATAAAAAGGCCATCAAATATAATGTGTTAAAAAGGGATACTGAAAGCAATAAGCAGATGTTCGAGGTGGTCTTAACCCGTCATAAGGAAACAGATCTTACCCGCGGTTTAAAAACCACCAATGTACGGATTATTGAGAGGGCTGAAGTCCCCAAAAATCCTGTTAAACCCAATATAAAATCAAATCTCATACAGGCGGCCTTAGCCGGCCTTTTCATTGGAGTAATCTTTGCCTTTTTCCTCGAATATCTTGACAATACAATTAAAACCCCTGAAGATGCTAAACGATATCTTGGCATCCCTTTTCTTGGCCCTGTCCCCCATTTTAATTCTTCAAAACAAAAAGAAGTTTCCTCTCCCGAACTGATCACTTTGCATAAACCTAAAAGCCACACAAGTGAGGCATATAAAGGATTGCGGACCAATATACTGTTTTCATTTCCGGATAATAAACCTAAAACAATCCTGGTAACCAGCTCCAACCCTATGGAAGGCAAGACAATTACTTCTGTTAATCTGGCCGTTACCATGGCTCAAAGTGGGGCCAAGGTAGTTCTTATTGACTGCGATATGCGCAAACCCCGCCTTCATCATATCTTAAAACTACCAAATGATAAGGGGGTTTCAAGCCTTATCATCGGCCAAAACTCCCTCAAGGAAGTATTACAGGAAGGGCCAATCCAAAATCTTAGTGTTATACCCTGTGGACACCGCCCACCTAACCCTTCAGAACTTTTGGCATCCCCCAATTTAAAAAAAATATTAGACGAATTGAAAATACACTATGACCTCATTCTCATTGACTCACCACCAGTGGTGCCTATAACTGACTCTGTAATTATCAGTCGCCTAGTGGATGGCGTCATCCTGGTGCTTCAAGGGGGCGCAACCAGCAGAGATGTGATTATCAGAGGTCGTGATCTTCTTCTTAACGCCAATGCACATATCATAGGTACTATCATTAATAATATCGATCTAACCAAACGCAGTTATTATCACTATTATCAGTATTATCAGTATTACTATTATCAGTATTATGGGGATAACAAAGAGTCCTCTAAGAAACGCCGCAAAAAGAAAGATCCTATCATTTCTGATACTTCTGATACTTAATGCTTGGTCATATAAAACAGTCAAGATCCTCAGAAAGGGACCATTTATGAGAGAATTTTTATTTACTGAATATATCGAGAAAGTAACCACGAGTATTCAGAATATTAAGGTAGATCTTATTCTTGATCTCACTCGTTCCTTACGAGATGCCTGGAGTGAAGACCACCAGGTATTTCTATGCGGAAATGGGGGAAGTGCTGCCAATGCAATGCATATTGCAAATGATTTTTTTTATGGGATAGCAAAGGATACAGGCAAAGGCATTCGAGTGCATGCTTTACCTGCGAACCAGTCCATTCTTACATGCCTTTCAAATGACATATCTTATAAAGACATATTTTCACAACAGTTGGCCGTTCTTGCAAATTCTGGAGACATTTTGATCGCTCTTTCCGGGAGTGGAAATTCCCCTAATATTATCAAAGCGATTCAAAAGGCTAAAGAAATGAGAGTGAAGACATTTGCTATTCTTGGATATTCAGGCGGAAAATGTTTAGAGTTAACAGACGTTGCCATACATTTTCCAATTGATGATATGCAAATTGCCGAAGACTGTCAACTCGTTGTTGGGCACATGGTCATGCGCTGGCTTGCGGATAATTCAATATAATAAGGGCGGGAGATTAATCCAATGAGTGAAAAAATTGCTGTACTTGGAAGTAATTCTTTCTCGGGATCAAATTTTATTGATTTTGTTCTTCAAGAAGATACTGAGGAGGTTATTGGAATTAGCCGTTCTCCTGAGCCTAACTCGGTGTTTCTTCCTTACAAAAAACGGCAAAATCCAGCATACCGCTTTTATCAGTTGGATTTAAATTGTAATTTAGCAAAGATCATGGAGGTTATTCATACTTTCCAACCTGATTATGTAGTAAATTTTGCTGCACAAGCCATGGTCGCCGAAAGTTGGCAACACCCTGAACATTGGTTTCAGACGAATGTAGTGGCCAATGTTAAGTTACATGACCAATTACGTAAGTGTAATTTTTTAAAAAAATATGTTCATATTTCTACGCCCGAAGTGTATGGAACTTGTCATGGCCTGGTGCAGGAAAATAGTTCATATACTCCCAGTACGCCCTATGCAGTTTCCCGAGCGGCAGGAGATATGAGTTTGATGAGTTTTTATAAAACATATAATTTCCCTGTTGTATTCACTCGTGCCGCTAATGTGTATGGCCCTGGACAACAACTATATAGAATTATTCCAAGAACAATCCTTTATTTTTTAATAGGGAAAAAACTACAGTTGCATGGTGGCGGACATTCGGTTCGTTCCTTTATTCATATTAGAGATGTGGCAGAGGGAACATTGAAAGCTGCTCGAACTGCATCAAATGGAGAAATTTTCCATTTTTCCACATCAAAGAATATATCCATTAGCGCTCTGGTACAGATGATCGCAGAGCAATTGGAAATTTCTTTTGAAGACAATGTCGAAGTAGTGGAAGATCGACCTGGTAAAGATTCAGCGTACCTTCTTGATAGTTCAAAAGCGAAAAAGATATTAAATTGGAAAGATAAAATTAATTTGGAACAAGGGCTTGAAGAAACAATTGCCTGGATTAAAGACAACCTAGATATAATTAAAAAACAACCTCTTAACTATATTCACAAGCCATAAAATAGAGGGAAATGCTATCATGCACATTTTATTAACAGGGGGCTGCGGTTATATCGGCACTGTTTTAACAAAACAGCTTCTGAAGTTAGGAATGCAAGTTACTGTGGTGGATATTATGTGGTTTGGCAATTATCTGCCTGATCATAGAAATCTAACAGTGGTTAAACAAGATATTCGCGATGTTGACAGTATTCCTATGGATGGTGTAGATGCGGTCATACATTTGGCCAATATTGCCAATGACCCTTGCGGAGAACTGAATGCAAAATTGTCCTGGGAAGTGAATGCCTTGACAACCATGCGCTTGGTAGAGCGGGCAATTAGCCATAAAGTAAAACAATTTATTTACGCCAGTTCCGGCAGTGTTTATGGGGTAAAGAACGAACCGCAAGTTACTGAGGACCTCCCCCTATTGCCCATCACCGATTACAATAAAACCAAAATGATTAGCGAGCGTGTGTTATTAAGTTACCAGGATTCAATTTTGATCCATTGTATCCGCCCTGCCACAGTTTGTGGTTACTCTCCTCGAATGCGTTTGGACCTTTCTGTAAATATGCTGACCATGCAGGCATTAACAAATGGGAGAATTACTGTCTTAGGAGGAGAGCAAACTCGTCCGAATATTCATATCAAAGATATGGTTGCGGTTTATTTGCATTTTCTTGAAATGAGAGAAAATGCTTCAGGTATTTACAATGCCGGGTTTGAAAATATGTCGATTATGAACATTGCCAAAAAGATAACGGAATTTCTGCCGGCAAAGATTGTCGTGAGGGAGTCAAACGATCCTCGTTCTTATCGGTTGAATTCCGATAAACTGATTGGCGCTGGATTTCAGCCGAAATATGGCGTTATTGATGGGATTCAAAATGTTATCGAAGCTTTCCGGTCCGGAAAACTGAAAGACGAAGAACAATACTACAACATCAAAACTATGAGGAAACTCATTAATCTTCAATAATATTATCTCCGGTGAGGTGAAGAATGGGACAGGAAATTGATTTACTGATAAATTATCCAAAAACTAAGCGAAATGTAAAAGAGCGTGGCGCTATAAAAACCGAGGAAGATCGCGCTATTGCCGGAAAATTTGGCAAAGAATTTTTTGATAGGGATAGAAAATACGGTTATGGAGGTTACAATTACTATCCCAGGTTCTGGCATCCTGTTATCCCTACTTTTCAGGAGCATTTTGGTTTGACTCCTTCCAATTCCGTATTGGATGTAGGGTGCGGCAAAGGATTTATGTTGTATGATTTAAGAAAACTTATTTCCGGCATTACTGTAAAAGGAGTGGACCTCTCCGAATACGCCATTGAAAATACAATTGAGAATATAAAACCTTATGTTCAAGTGGCTAATGCCAAAAAGCTCCCCTTTGTAGACAATTCCTTTGATGTGGTGCTTTCAATTAACACAGTCCATAATTTAGAACGTCAGGAATGCGCACAGGCATTAAAAGAGATCGAGCGTGTTAGTAAGGGAAAGAGTTTTATTACTGTTGACGCATATAGGAACGATGAGGAAAAGGACCTGATGTTTGCTTGGAACCTTACAGCCAAAACAATAATGCATGTGGATGAATGGAAGGTTTTTTTCAGGGAGATCGGGTATACCGGTGATTATTACTGGTTTGTTCCATAATTTTAAAAATTTAAAAATTAAATTTTTGTGGTAGCAACTTGATGTGTAGTCAAAAGAAAAATTTTACTATTGGAATAGAACTATTACGGCGAATGATAAAAATTCGCCTAACTGAAGAAACAATTGCAGAACGATATTCAGAATGGAAGATGCGTTGCCCCACACATTTGTGTATCGGCCAGGAAGCAGTCGCTGCGGCGGTAGGACTTGCATTGCGTAAAGATGACTTTATGATGAGTACACACCGGGCCCACGGCCATTATTTGGGGAAAGGTGGTGATCTCAATAAAATGCTGGCTGAGATTTACGGCAAGGCTACAGGTTGCTCTGCGGGGAGAGGTGGTTCCATGCATTTGATAGACAAAAAAGTCGGTTTTATGGGCAGCACCTCTATTGTGGGAGGAACCATACCCGTTGGTGTAGGATTAGGGCTTTCTATCAAACTACGAGAAAAAGATCAGGTAAGCTGCATTTTTTTTGGAGATGCAGCTATTGAAGAAGGAGTATTCTACGAATCTGTTAATTTTGCCGTTTTAAAAAAACTCCCGGTATTATTTATTTGTGAGAATAACCTGTATTCCGTTTATTCCCCTCTAAAGGTCCGTCAGCCCGCAGGAAGAAAAATTTATCAAATGGTACAAGCGATGGGGTGTCCCAGCGACCAAGGTGATGGGAATAATGCCATGGAAGTTTATCAAAAAGTAAGCTCTGCTGTTGCTTTCATACGAAAAGGTGAAGGGCCATGTTTTTTTGAATTTTTGACCTATCGATGGAGAGAGCATTGCGGTCCTAATTTTGATAATAATATCGGTTATCGGACGGAAGAGGAGTACCTTTCATGGAAGGACAAAGATCCAATCTGCTCCTTGGAATCCCACCTACTGGAACAGTTCCCCGTTTCACGAAAAGAAATCGAGGAAATGCAAAATAGTATCCATCTGGAAATAAAAAAAGCCTTTGAGTTTGCAGAGAATTCTCACTTTCCACAACCACAGGAAGCTACTACGAATCTTTATGCCGGAGAATTAACATGATGCGTTGTCTGACTTTCGTAAAAGCAATTAATGAAGCCCTCGTCCAAGCAATGGAGATTGATAAATCTGTCATTTGTTATGGGCTGGGAGTAGATGATCCTAAAGGGATATTTGGTACAACCTTAGGATTAAAGGAAAAATTCGGTGAGCACCGTGTTTTTGATATGCCAACTTCAGAAAATGCCATGACAGGTATTGCCATTGGCGCTTCATTAAATGGAATTAGACCTGTTATGAGTCATCAGCGACTTGATTTTTTTTTACTGGCTATGGATCAATTGGTGAATAATGCAGCCAAATGGCACTACATGTTTGGCGGGCAGTCCTTTGTTCCTATTACTATTCGATTGATTATTGGACGCGGCTGGGGGCAGGGACCTACTCACTCACAAAGTTTGCAAGCATGGTTTGCGCATATTCCCGGGCTTAAGGTCGTGATGCCGACTACGCCTGCTGATGCCAAAGGACTCCTCCTTTCCAGTATTTTTGATAATAACCCTGTAATATATATTGAACACCGATGGCTCCACAATCTTGAAGGTGACGTCCCTGATGGAGATTTTAGAATCCCACTTGGTAAAGCCAAGAAGTTGAGAAACGGGAATGATATTTCAATTGTCTCAATGTCCTATATGACCATTGAGGCTTTGCACGCTGTGGAGATTTTAGAGAAGCAAGGCATATCTTGCGATTTAGTTGATTTATGTTCTCTAAAACCCATTGACTTGGCCATGGTTTTTGGCTCTGTCCGCAAAACGGGCCGATTGCTGGCCTTAGATACAGGCCCCGGCACGGCTTCTATTGCAGGTGAGGTTATTGCTCGTGTCAGCATGGAATGCTTTGGGAATTTAAAGCAAGCCCCACAGCGTTTAGCTATACCTGATTTTCCTACACCTACCAGTCCATCTCTGACCAAAGTTTTTTATAAGCGCGCAGAAGATATTGTGAGGGTAGTGGGGAATATGTTAAGGAAAAATTTTCAAGAAGGTATATTAGGAAATCTGCGAAATTGCTCCCACGATGTTCCGGGGGCATGGTTTAAGGGGCCGTTTTAGTGGATGATTTTTATTCATTGCAAGGGATAACATAATGGGATCAAAAAAAAAAGAGCTATTATCATCTCTGCTTCAAGTGATATTGGTACAGCAATGTGCCACAGATGGTTGACTAAAGGTTGGCACATCTTTGGAACCTATCGAACAGAATCTAAAGCTGTAGAAGAGCTTAAAAGTATAGGTGCTAATCTTGTTACTTGCGATTTAAGAAATAAAAACTCATTAGAAGCGGCTTGTGCTGATTTGCGAAGGCTTTGTCCAAGGTGGGATGCTCTCGTTTTATGTCCGGGAACCCAGGAACCAGTGGATCTTTTTATAGAATCTAAATTTGATGAATGGGATAATTCGATAAAAATTAATTTTACAAATCAGTTACGGATAGTCCATGAATTACTGCCAAATAGGAGTCAAAACAATAAAACATCACCATGTGTTTTACTTTTTGCCGGTGGTGGGACAAACAATGCAACTGTTAATTATTCTGCTTATACAATCTCCAAAATTGCCCTAATAAAAATGTGTGAACTCTTAGATGCAGAAATACCAGATACTCGATTTGTAACTATTGGCCCTGGATGGGTTAAAACTAAAATACATGAGAGTACTCTTAAAGCTGGTTCTCAAGCAGGTGCAAATTATCAGCGTACTTTAAAAAAATTAGAGAGCAATGAGTGTACACCTATGGAATATGTCTTAGATTGCTGTGACTGGCTGATAGATTCACCACGTGAAGTCATAAGTGGCAAAAATTTCAGCGTAGTGTTTGACGCATGGAATACAGATGAGTTGGTAAAAATGTTAAAAGAAGATAAAGATATGTATAAACTTAGAAGATATGGGAACGACTTCTTAATGCCTAATAAACCCAATAAATAACTAAAGGATAGAAAAATGCCTTCACCATCTTTTTTTGAAAATCTATTTCTAGCATTGCCCGATCTCAATGCTCATCATGCACATGGTACTAATACCTATGTTTTCTTAAAACAGATAATTCGTAAAGAAGTTGAAAACCTATTTTCCAGCAGTGAAACATTAGGTCGGGAATTTAAACCATTTGGAGAATTGATATTCCCCTACTATAAAATGGGGGCAATTGATTCAATGAATCTTTTTGATCTTGATGAGCTAATTATTTTTAGCTTTTATTGGATTAATCGTAAAAAATATCAATGTGTAGTAGATATTGGGGCGAATATTGGGCTCCATTCAATTATTTTAAATAAGTGTGGTTTTAAAGTAAGAGCTTACGAACCGGATCCTAAACATTTTGAAATTTTACAGAGAAATTTGTCATTAAGTAATTGTTCTGATGTGGATACCTTTAATATGGCGGTTTCCAATAAGGCAGGTGTGATGGAATTTGTAAGAGTTTTAGGCAATACTACAGGAAGTCATCTTGCCGGCTCGAAAGCAAATCCTTATGGTGACTTAGAAAGATTTCCCGTCAAAGTGGAATCTATTGCGTCTATAATAAAAGGGGCTGATTTGGTAAAACTTGATGCCGAAGGCCATGAGAAAGAAATTATTTTAACTACTAATTTAAATCATTGGCTAAATACGGATGCCCTAGTTGAAGTTGAGAACAAGGATAATGCTGTTGCTATCTATGAACATTTCAAAAAATTAGGAGTACAACTTTTTTCTCAAAAGATTAATTGGAAGCAAGTGCGCGATGCTGGTGATATGCCAACCAGCTATCGTGAAGGCACACTCTTTGCGACCTGCAGGAGTGAGATGCCTTGGTGAGAACACATTCCGAATTTGGGAGATTCAGATGAAGCTGTCCGACTATGTTGCTGATTTCCTGGCCAATCAAGGCATCCGCCATGTGTTTGCAGTATCAGGGGGTGCCTCTGTCCACCTGATTGATTCAAACGCCAAACATCCTGAGATTGATTTTATTTGCCCTCAGCATGAGCAAGCAGGCGCGATGGCAGCGGATGCTTATTCAAGGGTAACAGGGAATCTGGGTGCTGCAATTTCAACCAGTGGTCCAGGGGCTACCAATATGATAACCGGCGTTTGTTGTGCTTACTACGATTCTGTGCCTGTTTTATATATCACGGGTCAAGTTGCTACCTTCAGACAGAGTGGGAATCTGGGTGTTAGACAAATAGGATTCCAAGAGACAGAGATCGTTGAAATGTACAAGCCGATCACTAAATACGCGGTCCGAGTGTCTGAGTCCAAGAGAATACGGTATGAATTGGAGAAGGCGTGCTATCTGGCCATGTCTGGTAGGCCTGGACCAGTAGTGATCGATATCCCTGACAACCTCCAAAGGGACCAGATCAACCCTGATGAGCTGGAATCTTACATCCCTGAACCGAAAACCAAAGACCTGAGAGGGTTGAGTGAGCAAGTTGATAAGTGTATTGAGTTAATTAAAAGAGCGACGCGGCCGGTCATTATTTTAGGATGGGGAATTCGATTGGCTAAAGCCGACCATGATGCCAGGGAACTGGTTAACCAGTTGGGATTTCCAGTTGTGCCTACCTGGGCAATGCTGGATATGTTACCTTCCGATCATTCACTGATTGTAGGCACGTTTGGATCTCACGGTACTCGATATGGTAACTTCACCGTTCAGAACGCCGATCTGGTCCTATCCATCGGCGCTCGCATAGATTCACGCGCTGCAAGCCCGCACACTACTTTTGCCAGAGAAGCTAAGAAAATCATTGTTGACATTGATCTTGCTGAATTGCACAAATTCCGTGTATTTGGGTTGGAAGTTGACATCCTTGTCCATGCGGATGCACTGGACTTTCTTCGGATGATGAATCAAAGGATCGTCGAGGTAGCTAAACAAGATATTTCAGAGTGGATAAAACGAATTGCCAAGTGGAAAGAAAGGTACCCAATCTGTCCACCAGAATATTATAAACAACAGGAACTTAACCCATACGTCTTTGTGAAGGCACTTTCGAAGGAATCAGCCGAACGAGATGTAATCTTTGTTGACACCGGTTGCGCTTTGGCCTGGATGATGCAAGCCTTTGAGGTCAAGGAAGGGCAGAGATTGTTCCACGACTTCAACAACACGGCCATGGGGTATGCATTGCCTGCGCGCATCGGAGCAAGTCTAGCCCTTGATAGAAAAACGATTATCTGCGTCACCGGAGACGGCAGCCTTCAGATGAATATTCAGGAACTGGCTACTGTTTTACGGCATAATTTGCCAATCAAGATCTTCCTCATTAACAACCATGGCTTTAGCATGATTCAGCAAACACAAGATCAATGGTTAGGTTCCGAGTACAATGCTTCGACCATAGAAGGGGGACTAGCATTCCCGGACTTTATAAAAGTTGCGGATGCTTACGGTTATAAGAC
>JAUWIR010000476.1 GCA_030605265.1 Pseudomonadota bacterium
GTTTGAAAACCGGCTCAATTTTCCAATTAGCTTCCGTATTGCGTGATTTGGTTATGATGAAAAGAACAAAAGAGTTGAGTTTTGGTGAAAAAAAAATGCTGGATAATGTAAAGTCTTTGATTGTGGACGAAATTTCCAATGCACAGGAAATACCAAACTCAAATGTAGAGGAGAAATTAATCCAAATTTTTGGTGATTTACAATAATTTTTTTTAGGTGTCAAAATTATTTTTACTTTTTTGTATATTTACATTCTCTTCTCTCTGACCATAGATCCAAAAATAACCCTCATCTTAAAAAAAATAGTGATACTTTAAATAAAAAAATCTTTAAGGAGAGGTATTGTCAAGGACAGTAGCCCTTATTCCTGCAGCTGGCATAGGCAGGCGTATGGCAAGGGATGGAAAGTCAAAACCCTATATTTGTCTGGCTCAGCGTCCCATTATTTGTTACGTGCTGGAGATGATGGCCAATTGTGTTGAAATTGACCGGATGGTTATTATAGTTTCCGGAGAGGAAATACAGTTTTGTGAGGAACAGGTTGTTCCAAAAGTGAAAATCAGGAAACCTTATCAAATAGTTATTGGTGGGGCCCATCGGCAGGAATCGGTATTTAAGGGGCTAAAGGCTTTAGAAAAGAAACCGGAGATAGTCCTTATTCATGATGCGGTAAGGCCGTTTACTCCTACACATTTATTTCAAGAATGCATCCTTGAGGCAAGAAAATTTGGGGCCTGCATTGTTGGTATTCCGGTTCGGGATACTTTAAAGAGGCTTTCCGCCGGGGGTGTTATAGAAAAAACAGTTCCTCGGGCCTCTTTATGGATGGCCCAGACACCTCAAGCTTTTCATTTTGATTTATTATGGGAAGCTCATCAAAAAGCCCTGCAGGAAGAATTTTTAGCAACTGATGATGCTCAATTAGTTGAACGTTTAGGGTTTAAAGTGAAAATAATAAATGGCTCATTCAAGAATATAAAAATTACCTATCCGGAAGATTTGCAAATAGCAGAAAATTGGTTTAGGTTATGAGGATTGGAATAGGTTTTGATATTCATCCCCTTGTGCCAAAAAGAGACCTGGTCCTTGGGGGAATTAAAATCCCGCATGCTTTTGGATTACTCGGGCATTCCGATGCCGATATTATTATCCATGCCCTTTGTGATGCCCTATTGGGTGCACTGGGGGAAGGGGATATTGGGGAGCGGTTTCCTGATACTGATGTGAGATATAAAAATATTTCAAGTTTATTTTTTTTACAGTCAATTTATGAATTAATGCGGGAAAAAGAGTACCAAGTTGAAAATATCGATATGACGGTTTTGGCAAATTTAGCTAAAATTTCCCCTTATAAAGCCAGGATTCAAAAGAATTTAGCTAAAGAATTACATATAGAAGAAAACCAGGTAAATGTTAAAGCTTCGACAACCAATGGGTTACCCTTTTGTTTCGGAGAAAAGGAAGGGATAGCAGTTTATTGCGTTGTTTTATTGAATGGACTTTGAAAGAGAGAAAAGATATTGTAACAATTATTACAAGATATTCAAAAACAGGAATATTGAGTAGGAAGATTGATTATGGAAATACGAGTTTATAATACCTTAACCAATAAAAAAGAAAAATTAATCCCTATTAATCCAGGGAAAATTGGTATGTATGTTTGTGGAGTCACCGTATATGATGATTGTCATATTGGGCATGCGCGAGGAGCAATTATTTTTGATATGATCCGGCAATATCTTGAATACCGTGGGTTTCAGGTTACCTATATTCATAATTTTACAGATGTGGATGATAAAATCATTAATCGGGCGAAAAAAGAAAATTGCCGAGCGTGTGATGTTGCTGAAAAGTATACTGCCGAATATTGCCGAGATATGAAAAATTTAGAGGTTAAGGAGGCAACCCGAGAACCCAAAGCCACGGAACATATTGGGGAGATTATTGATTTAATAAAAATGCTTCAGGAAAAAGGATTTGCTTATGAGGTGGGAGGAGATGTTTTTTTTGAAATAAATAAGTTTCCTGAGTATGGTAAATTATCAAATCGTGATGTTGATCAAATGAGAGCAGGCGCTCGGATCGATATTGATGAAAGAAAACATGACCCACTGGATTTTGTGTTATGGAAGAGCGCCAAAGAGGGAGAGCCTTTTTGGGAAAGTCCATGGGGGCCCGGGCGACCTGGTTGGCATATTGAATGTTCGGCAATGTCAATGAAGTATTTAGGACACACTTTTGATATTCATGGAGGTGGAAAAGATTTAATCTTTCCTCATCATGAAAACGAGATTGCTCAATCCGAAGCGGCCTCCGGGAAGCCTTTTGCTCGTTATTGGCTGCATAACGGATTTGTGAATATTAATCAGGAGAAAATGTCTAAGTCTCTACAGAATTTTTTTACTATAAAGGAAGTATTGGCTCAATGTTCCAGTGAACAACTTCGATTGTTCCTCTTGTCTACTCATTATCGAAGCCCGATTAATTTTAGCTTGTCTGCAGTAGAAGAAGCAGGAAAAGCTTTAGAGCGTGTTTATAATACCTTCTATACAGTGGAGAATATAATATCGGTAGCAAAGGATGGGGATCAGGGTGAATCTCCTAAATCTATGGAGCAGCCGGCAAGAATAGTATCGACAGCAGAGGATATGAAATTCAAAAAACGGATTAATCTTTTAAAAGCGGATTTTGAAAAAGCCATGGATGATGATTTTAATAGTGCGGAAGCAATTGGTAAATTGTATGATGCAGTCAAAGAGGTGAATGTTTTTATTCATGAGCATCCTCAGATCAAAGCAGTGGAGATAACTTTTTTAAAGAATATGATGGAGAAGATCAAAAGATTAGGCTCAGTATTAGGGATTTTTCAAAAATTTTCAAATACTAGTAAGGAGACAAATAGTATGGAAGATTTTATGGAGATCCTCTTGGAAGTGAGAAATCTTTGTAGGTCTAACAAATACTGGGATGTAGCCGATCTTATTCGTTCTCGTCTTCAAGAAAAAGGCATTACCATTGAAGATCGTAAAGAAGGTACTTTCTGGAGAAAAAAGTGAAAATAGGACCGAAAAAAGGAAATGGAAGAGATCATTTACGGCAGAAATGGTGTATTGGCAGCTTTTCAAGCAAAAAGTAGGAAAATTTTTCGATTAATCATTTTAGACACTGCCGGTAGTCAAAAAGTGACCCAAATTAAGGAATTGGCTTTTCAAAAAAAAATCAATGTGCAGTTGTGGGATCGGAAAAAAATGGATGCCTTATCCGGTACAAATCAACATCAGGGAGTTATTGCCGTTGTTACCAAGAAAAAAACCGCTACTTTAGAGGACTTGATTGATATTTCCTGTGATCGAGGCGAGCCCTCTTTTTTATTAGTCCTTGATCGGCTTGAAGATCCAAGGAACCTTGGTGCCCTGATTCGTACAGCTGAAGTTGCGGGTGTGCACGGTATCATTTTATCAAAACATGAAAGTTGCGGACTTACACCAACAGTAGCCAAGTCCTCAGCCGGGGCAATTGAATATATGCCTATTGTGCGGGTAAGCAATTTAGCTACTGTTTGTGAAATGTTAAAAAAAAAAGGTCTATGGCTGTTCGGGGCTGACCCCGAAGGGGACCCCTATTGGACCAAAATGGATTATCGCCTTCCCTTGGCTATAGTATTGGGGAGCGAAGGGCAAGGATTAAAGAAGATCATAAAGAAAAAATGCGATTTTTTAGTCTCAATTCCTATGAGGGGAGTAATTTCTTCTCTTAACGTAACTAGTGCAGGCTCAATTTTAATGTATGAAGTAGTAAAACAGAGAAATTTATAGATTGACAAAGATAATTACCTATATTATAATCTTACCCTTATGGATCGAGCAAATATGGGTATTGACTTACGAGTAGTTAAAGAATAGGATGTTTGTTCATTGCTGGCGTAGCTCAGTTGGTAGAGCAGCTGATTTGTAATCAGCTGGTCGGGGGTTCGAGTCCCTTCGCCAGCTTTTTTAAATTGAGCACTTTGATGGTGGGGTTCCCGAGTGGCCAAAGGGAACAGACTGTAAATCTGTCGGCGA
>JAUWIR010000301.1 GCA_030605265.1 Pseudomonadota bacterium
CCCACCCTATTTTTTTTCGAGGTGGGGTATGGATTTAGCGTATTTTCTACAAACTACATAACTCTAACATGTTGTTTTTTATTTTGTTTCATAATGACATTTTAGCCGTCAATTCCGAATGACATTGTGAAGCCACCAGGCAGATCCGGGAGAAAGAAAGATCTTCCAAGGCCCATCTGCCCATTATTGCCATGACCGCCCACGCCATGAAAGGTGATAAAGAAAAGTGTCTTGAGGCCGGCATGGACGGGTATGTTTCCAAGCCGATAAAGATGATGGAGTTGGAAAGCGAGATCAAAAGATTTGCCCCTGCGGCCGCGACAGCCAATCCGAAGGTAACGTCTATACCCCGTGCGCCAATTATCTCCAGTCAAGCTGAAGACAACAAGGATCGGCGGATGGTCCATACGCCCGACCCTGTTAAGGATTTATCAGGAAAGGTATTTGATGCATACAGCGCCCTGGATAACCTGGATGGAGACAAGGCCTTTCTAAAAGATATTACCAATCTGTTTATGGAAAAAACGCCGCTTCAGATACAAGCGCTTAAAAAGGAGGTTGCCGCTAAAGACGAAAGCGCCATAGAGCTTCTGGCGCATAAATTAAAGGGAAGCGCTTCCAGCGTGGGAGCGAAAAGGTTGGCCGACGAGGCCTTTCGCCTGGAACTTGCCGCCGGAAAAGGCGATGTGGCCAAGTGCAGTCTGTGTTTTGAGCACGTTGAAAAGGAATTGAAAAATTTAAAAGAAGAATTATCAGAATTCGATTGGGAAAACATTTTGCAACCATCAACATAAACAACCATCAGCAAAGGAGACCTGATTATGAAAACCTTGATTGTTGAAGATGACTTTATTGCCCGCCGCATTTTAAAGGAAATCCTTTCCCCTTATGGTGAATGCGATATTGCCATTGACGGGGAAGAAGCGGTTCAAGCCTTTAGATTGGCCTGGGAGGAAAATAAACCCTACCATCTTATCTGTATGGATATCATGATGCCCAATATGGATGGACATCAAGCGCTCAAGCAAATCAGGGAAATAGAAAAGCTGTTGAGTGTTGATAATCGCCAAGAAGTAAAAGTGATTATGATTTCAGCCCTCGGTGATCCGAAAAATATAGTAGAGGCCTTTTATAAGGGGGGCGCTACCTCTTACCTGGTAAAACCTATTAAGAAACAAAAAATCATTAAGGAATTGCAACACTTAAGTCTGATTAAGGAAGAAAGTCAAATCGCTGCATTGTAATCTTAGGGTATGAAGGGTATGGGAAGTATCTCGGCATCAAATCGAGTGGGGACATATTTCTGGGCCCTGCTGGGCGCGTGACTGCCTACGCCATAAAAGGGGATAAAGAAAAATGTTTTGAGGCCGGCATGGATGGGTATGTTTCCAAGCCCATAAATATGGCAGAGCTGAAAAAAGAGATCAAAAAATTTGCCCTTGCGACCGCGGCAGAAAGACAAAAGATAATCGCTAGATAACGCGCCCATACAAATTTTAAAAATAAATTGAGAAATCTGGAAGATGAATTATCAGAATTCGTTCAGAGTTCACTCGATCCTAAATCATGAGTAAAGACTCAGGAATTATAATTTATCATATTCATCAGGTCCAATATCGGCTACTTTAGAAAGAAAACTGAACCAGTGCCCTCTTCCCAATTTTCAATTCAATGTTTATGCGGAGATGTCAGTCTTTAATATTTCAGGTAAGGTTTTAAAGGCGGTATCTATGGGGATAATTTGAATTTCATCCTCATAAAGAACTTTTGAGCCACAATAAAGGAAATAGAGATGTGCTTTCGGGTAGTCTGATTTAAAAGCCCTTAATCCGGATAGATCTTTTTTACTAATTCTTCGTGATCGCTTAACCTCAAAAGCCTTTAGCCCATTTGGCCCATAAAGGATAAAATCTACTTCTAAACCATTACTTGTCCTCCAATAATATAAATCATATTGGAGATTATAATAGTCATTAGTGGCTATTATTTCCTGAAAACATAATGTTTCCAGACTGGCGCCAGCTATCTCCTCAGGAGAGTCAAGTGGCCCGGAGGGCCCACCGATATACACCTGTATCAAAAAAATAAAATTTTGGGTGAGCTATCATTCTTCGTTTAGCCCTTTTAGTAAAAACAGGGATTTTTTGCGCCAGAAGTAAATCTTCTAAAATAGAGAAGTAATTCTCGACTCTTTTCAGTTCTAACCCAGCTTCACGAGCTACTTCAGAGGTATTGAGCACGGCTCCTTGAGAAAAACTTGCTGTTTCTAAAAACCGTGTAAAAGCGCCTAAATTTCGCGTTAATCCCTCCTGTAAGACCTCTTCTCGTAAGTATGTTTTTACATAAGCTTTTAAAAATTCCTTAGGATCAGGTTCGGAAAAAATGGCCGGTAAATGGCCGTACTTCAGGGAATGTGCCAGAGCAAAGTCATTTCCCAATTCAATGGTTGTAAGAGGATACGCCAAATTACATATAAATTTTTTTGCTTGCCTTAATTGTAAATATTCTTTCTTCCACCCGACCGGTAATGATTACTTCATAAAAAACATAAATTACTAAATTTTCCAGTAGACTACATTTTATTTTTATTGTAATATAAGTATCAATATAATTAAATACAGCACCCTGGAATTTACCTGCCAATTTTTGCATGCTTTTATTTACGACAAAAAATAGTATATGTTTTTAACTTTTTAACTGTGCAGTAACGAAAAATAAGAGGAATTCCCATGAAAGCATCTTCTCCTTTGCACAATATCTTTATTCTTCTTCGAAACCAAACAGGACAGGATTTTAGTTTTTACAAAAAAAACACCATCCATCGAAGAATAAAAAAAAGAATGAGCGCCTGCCGTATTGATACTATTCAAAGGTATCTTCAGTATCTTCAAGAAAATCAGGAAGAAATAAAAAACCTTTATCATGAACTTTTAATTGACGTGACCGGCTTTTTTAGAGACCCCCCCGCCTTTGACCTCCTTAAGGAGTATCTTTTATCATACCTGGATAAAGACAAACCGGATGGTTTGCCCCTGCGTGTATGGGTGCCCGGGTGCGCTTACGGCCAAGAAGTGTATTCTTTGGCCATCATCATCCAGGAGTGTATGAACGAGCTTAAAAAAAAATTCAGTGTGCGGATTTTTGGCACGGACATAAATGATAAGGCTATTGATGTTGCTCGTTCCGGTTCTTATCCACTGGACATTTCATCCGAACTATCTAAGGAGCGCTTGGATCAATTTTTTCTGAAAAAGGATAATTGTTACCAAGTAAAAAAACAGATCAGGGAAATGACTATTTTCTCCCATCATAACCTTCTTGATGATCCCCCTTTTATTAGACTGGACCTTCTTTCATGTAGAAATCTTCTGATATATTTTGAAGCCGAGATGCAGAAAAAAGTGCTGCCCTTTTTTCATTATGCCTTACATCCCGGCGGGTTCCTTTTTTTAGGTACATCTGAAACAGTAAATAATACACCTCTTTTCTTATTGCATGATAAGAAATCGAAGATTTTCACAAAAAAGAAATTGGATACCTCCACCTCCTACCATACAAATTTGGAAATATCAAAAATGAGGGCAGTTGACGAAACTAGCCGCTCAACACGCAAGGTAGAGCGTACCAAACCTGATATGATCGATATCTGCCAATTGGCGGGAAAAATACTATCCCAAAAATTTGCCCCTGCCTGTGCCATGGTCTATGAAAACGGCGACATCATTTATCTTCATGGGCAAACCGGCAAATACCTGGAGCCGGCCCCGGGGGAGATTAGTGTGAACATCGAAAAAATGGCCTGCAGCGGTTTGAGGGCCGGTTTGAGGGGCGCTTTTCAAGAAGCTGTTTCAGAAAAAAAGGAAACCATTGTGGAGGGTTTGAAGGTTAAAGAAGACGGCGGCGATCAGACTGTCAGATTAACCATCAGCCCTATTGGTCATTTCGAGGGCATGTTGGATTTGGTCCTGGTAATATTTGAGGATGTCCCCTGCAGGGCCGAAATAGGACAGGATAAGCCCGAAGAGACCGCCGGCACATGCAACCAGCCGGGTGATAAGCTTGAAAAAGAGCTGCAATGGACCAAAGAAAGCCTTCAAAGCACTATTGAGGAGATGGAGACCTCCAATGAAGAGCTACAATCGGCCAATGAGGAATTACAAAGCGCCAATGAAGAATTGGAAACATCTCAGGAGGAATTGAAATCATTAAATGAGGAATATATGACTTTAAACGAGTCGCTTCAGGAGGCGCGAAACAAATATTATGATCTATATGATTTTGCTCCCATTGGCTATCTTACCCTGGATGATAATGGGCGGATTCAAGAGATTAATCGTGTCGGCGCTGAGCTTTTCGGTTTTGACTGCTCTTATTTACTCAACAAGTCTATAACCCGGTTTATTGCCGCAGATGATCAGACCCCTTTTTATGCTCATCGCCAGAAAATTTTAGACACAGGGCGGATGCAAACCTGCGAACTAAAACTTATCAAAAAGGACGGCGCTTTATTACCCATCCAATTGCACAGCAAAACCCATCAGAATGATAAAAAAAATTTCACCTGGCTTAAAATGGCCCTACACGATATCAGCAAGATCAAGCAAGCGCAGAAAGAGCTTAACCTGGCTCATTCAGACCTGAACCAGATATTCAACACTGCCGTCCCCTTATGTGTAATAAATAAAGACTACACCATGCATCGGGTCAATGATACCTTTTGTGCTCAGTTCAGTATGAAAAGGGAAGAAACCCTGGGCAAAAAGTGCTACGGGATATGGGAGGGCCCATTTTGTAAAACACCGATGTGCCCGATGAAACGGATTGTTGAGGGGAAAGATTTCGATGGATATGAGAAGGACATAAAGCTCGATGACGGAAGAATAATTTCCTGTATAGTGAACGCATTGCCCTATCGAAGCTGTGACGGAGCGTTGCTGGGAATTGTTAAAAATTTTACCGATACCACCCGTCAAAAACAAACAGCGCTATTACTGCGAAAAGAAAAAAACTTTACCGACAGCCTGATCAAGACCGCGCAAGTGATTATTTTAGTGCTTGATACGCAGGGCCGCATCGTCCACTTTAATCCCTATATGGAAAAAATTTCAGGCTACCGCCTCCGGGAAGTGCAGGGCAAGGACTGGTTTGACACCTTTTTGCCGGAGCAGGACCGAAGCAAAATCAAAAACCTGTTTAAAACTGGCGTGGGCAATATTCAAAAAACACAGGGCAATATCAACCCGATTATCACCAAAGAGGGACAACTGCGGGACATTGAGTGGCATGACAAAACCTTAAAGGATGCTGAGGGTAATGTTTTCGGTATACTGGCCATAGGGCAAGACGTAACCGAACGACAGAAGATGCAGCAGCAATTGTATATAGCCAAAGAAGAAGCCGAGGCTGCCAACCGGGCCAAAAGCGAATTTTTAGCTAATATGTCCCATGAGATCCGCACCCCCATGAACGGCATTATGGGCATGACCGAGCTGATGTTAGACACGGAGCTGACCAAAGAACAGCGGGAATATCAACAAATGGTTCAGCTTTCGGCTGATAGTTTGTTGAATATTATCAACGATATTCTCGATTTTTCCAAAATAGAGGCCGGACATTTAACCCTGGAGAAGACCAATTTTGACTTTAATGCCGCAATGGAATCAATGGCCGAGCTTGTGGCCGTAAAAGCCTTTGAAAAGGGACTGGAATTTGTCTGTTATCTCAAACCCGATATCCCTGCCGCCCTGTGTGGAGACCCCTTCAGGTTACGCCAAATAATCCTTAACTTGATAAATAATGCCGTAAAGTTTACCAAACGCGGCGAGGTGGCTGTCTTGGGTTGGGTTGAGAAAAAAGAGCAGGAATCCGTCCTGC
>JAUWIR010000046.1 GCA_030605265.1 Pseudomonadota bacterium
GAAGAGTTGTTAATCGGATTTATTATCGGTTTTGCCGCCAAGTTGCTCTTTGCCGGTGTTCAACTTTCCGGCCAACTGATCGGCTATCAAATGGGCTTTGCTATGGCCAATGTTCTTGATCCGATAAACGGTTCACAAATCTCTCTTTTTGCCCAATTAGAGCTTTTTACCGCTCTTTTAATTTTTTTAAGCATTAATGCTCATCATATTTTTCTTAAGGCAATAGTAACAAGTTATCAATTCATTCCTCCCTTTGAGTTTCAACCTCAAGGGATCATGGTTGAAAAAATAATAGCCATGGCCGGTCAAATGTTTATTATCGCCATACAAATTGGTGCACCCATTATTGCCGCGCTTCTTTTCACCAATGTGTTCTTTGGGCTAATGGCCCGAACAGTTCCGGAAATGAACATTTTTATCGTAGCTATGCCCATTGGCATTGCTATCGGTTTATTTATTCTATCTGTCTCAATGCCATTTTTTGCCCATTTGCTCAATAAGGTTTTTACCACCTTAAGTTTTGATATTCTAACTTTAATGAAGGGAATGCAAATTGCCCGATAGCGACAAGTCCCAAAAAACTGAACAACCGACCCCTAAACGCAAACGGGAGGCCCGAGAAAAGGGAAACGTTGCCAAAACAAAAGAATTGGGCACGGTTTTCATTCTTGGCGCAAGTTTAATTATTTTTCATTTTTACGGGAAACAATTCCTCCACCATCTCTTTGAGCTTATGCAATGGCCGTTGCGCTCTTGCGGCCAAATGACCCTAGGAGAATTAAATTTCATAAATTTAATCTACGTTATTGAAAAAAAACTCATTCCAATTCTATTACCAGTATTTCTCTTTTTGGCTGCCTTTGCTTTCCTGGCTAATTATTGTCAAGTGGGCTTTCTTTTGGCTACTGAGTCCATGAAACCTGATCTCAATAAACTGAACCCTGTTGAAGGATTTAAGAAATTTTTCTCCCTCAAATCTCTTGTTGAGCTGATAAAATCCATATTTAAGATGGGAGTTATCGGGTTTATTGCTTATGTTACAGTCAAGGGAGAATTGGCTAATCTTCCTCTGCTTACTGAAATGGGGGTTAACAGCATTTTTTCCTACATCTGCCAAATCACCTTCAAAATCCTTCTCCGCTCTACTATTGCTCTTCTGATCATGTCAATTTTGGACTATATTTATCAACGCTATCAATGGAATAAGGATTTAATGATGACCAAAGAAGAGGTAAAAGAAGAAATGAAGCAGACTGAAGGGGACCCTAAAGTTAAAAGTAAAATTCGCAGCGCCCAACAGCAGATGGCTCGTCAGCGTATGATGAATAAAGTACCCGAAGCGGATGTGATTGTTACCAACCCTGAGCATTTGGCTGTGGCCCTTCGTTATGAAGCAGATGTTATGACCTCGCCGGCAATAATTGCCATGGGGGCAGGCTTTATTGCTGAAAAAATAAAGGAAATCGCCAGAGAACATAATATCCCCATTGTGGAAGATAAGCCCCTGGCGCAAGTTATGTACAAAACCTTAGAGGTGGGAGACGTTATCCCTCAGCACCTTTACCAAGCGGTGGCTGAAATCCTCGCTTATGTGTATAAATTAAAACCACAAAAGTACAAAAAATAATAACGAAAAATGGCCACTCAAAATAAATTAGAGATTTCTTTAGGTGTTCTATCCGGCAAAACTGACCTTCTCGTTGCTCTGGGAGTAATCGGGATTATTGGCGTCATGATCATTCCTTTGCCGCCTTTCGCCCTGGATATTCTCTTAAGCTTTGACATTGCTCTGGCAGTCATTATTCTGCTCTCTTCTATGTATACCTTAAACCCTTTGGAATTTTCCATTTTCCCCTCTCTCCTTCTCATTGCCACTCTTTTTCGGTTATCCCTCAATGTTGCCTCAACCCGGCTCATTCTTCTCCATGGAGAACAGGGGGTGGAAGCGGCTGGTTCTGTTATCAAATCCTTTGGCAGTTTTGTCATCGGCAATAATTACGTGGTTGGATTATTAATATTTTTTATCCTGGTGTTAATAAATTTTATTGTAATCACCAAGGGCGCTGAACGAACTGCCGAGGTTTCCGCCCGATTTACTTTAGACGCCATGCCCGGTAAACAAATGAGCATTGACGCCGACCTTAATGCCGGCCTGATCAATGAAGAACAAGCCAGGCAGCGAAGGGCCAACATAGCTAAGGAAGCGGAATTTTATGGGGCCATGGATGGCGCCAGCAAATTTGTCAAAGGAGATGCTATTGCCGGTATTGTCATTACTCTTATTAATATTTTCGGTGGTTTAATCATAGGCATGCTGCAAAAAGGGATGACCCTATCCGAAGCTGCAACCACTTATATCACATTAACCGTTGGAGATGGGCTAGTCAGTCAAATTCCGGCCCTGGTTATATCCACGGCCGCAGGTATCATTGTCACCCGAGCTGTTTCAGAAACCAATATGGGAGAAGAAATGGCCCAGCAGCTTTTAATTCACCCTAAGGCCATTGGACTCACCTCCACGATCCTTTTCTGTTTTAGTTTAGTACCCGGTCTGCCAACAGTATCTTTTTTGAGTTTGTCCCTGATTACAGGTATTCTTGCTTTTACAGTCTACAAAGTTCAAACTTTAAAAAAACAAAAGGAAGAAAGCACGGAAATACCAGGGCCGCAAGTTGAGGAAGCTTCAACACTTTTCTCTCTTATAGAGCCCCTTTCCTTAGAAGTCGGTCTTCGCCTTATTCACTTAATTGACTTGAACCAGCAAGGAGAAGTTCTCGATCGAGTCACAGCTATAAGAAAACAATATGCTTCCGAAATGGGCTTTGTTTTTCCACCAGTGCGCATCAGAGATAATCTTCATCTGGACCCTAATAAATATTCCATCCTCATTAAAGGAGTGGAGGTAGCTCAAGGCGCCTTAATGCCCAATCATTACTTGGCCATGAGCACTAATGACAAGGCCGTACCACTGGAAGGTATATCCACCAAAGATCCTACTTTTGGACTTCCGGCCCTTTGGATACATGAAAAAAACGTCAATAAGGCCAAAGCCTTAGGATACACTGTAGTAGATCTTTCTACTGTTTTGGCCACCCATTTTAAAGAGGTTATCCGTTCTTATTCTTATCAACTGTTAACCCGTCAGGAAACCCAGCATATGATGGAACATCTGGCTGAAGAACACCCCAAATTAGTAGAGGAGATTCTCCCCAATTTACTCTCTTTAGGGACCATTCAAAAAGTAATACAAAATCTACTTAAAGAACAAATCCCTGTTCGAGACCTGGTCACCATCATAGAAACCTTGGGAGATTATGCTTCAATCACTAAGGACCCGGATTTACTAACTGAATATGTTCGAGCACAATTGGCTCCTACCATCTCAAATCTCTATAAAGACGATGAAGATCAAATTCCTGTTCTAGTTCTCGACCAAAAGGTGGAAGACCTTCTCTCGCAGGCGATTCAACATACTGATCAGGGCAGTTATTTAGCTTTGCCCCCTTCAGCTGCCCAAGAAATCATACAGCAGATTAATCAAAAAGTGACCAATACCGGGCTTGAGCAAAATCCGATCCTCCTGTGTTCCAATAAAGTGCGCAGACATCTTCACCTTTTATTGGAGCGATTCATCCCCAAACTCATCATCATGGCTTACAATGAAGTTGCTGATAATATAAAAATTCAATCACTGGGAGTAGTGGAGTTATCCAATGCAAATTAAAAAATTTATGGCTAAAAATATTCAAGAGGCCTTAAAACAAGTAAAAAATGAATTGGGGCCGGAAGCTCTCGTTATTTCAGTGAAAAATAAAAAAATAAATCAAGGCCCCTTAGCGCTCTTATCTCCTACCATGGTAGAAGTTACCGCTGCCAGAGATGAAGCGCCTCCGGTAAAACCCTTTTCTCCTCCATCAAGAAATTCACACTATCATTTACCCGATTTTAAACAAGTTAGTCAAAATGCCAAGCAGATGACCCAAACCATGAAAAAAGCCCTGACCTCCTTTCGAACTATTATGAATAAACCATCTCAAGGTCCTAAAGCCAAAGACAGAGTAAACTCTTTAGCTGATCTTCTTCTAAGCATAGGACTGCAAGAGGACATTACTAATCATATTATAGAAGTCCTTTATCAAGAGATGCCCAACAGTGAGTATTCTTATGACAGCTTTCATTTGGAAAGACTGGCCAAAGACCTTCTACAACAATTAATAAAAACTTCCGGCCCAATTACCCTAAATGAAAGAAAGCCTAAATTTGTTGCTTTGGTGGGGCCTACAGGGACCGGCAAAACCACCACAATTGCCAAACTCTCCGCTGAATCTCATTTAAAAAGAAAGAAAAAAGTTGCCCTCATTACTATTGACACTTATCGAATCGGCGCTATGGAACAACTCAACGCTTATGCCGGCATCATGAATATCCCGGTGAAACTGGTTTCAACCTTTGAGCAGATGCGCAAAGCCATGCTCCAATATCAAGACCAAGATTTGGTGTTTATCGACACAGCAGGCTTCAGTCACTATGACAGAGAGCATTTACAACTTCTGAACGCCTTTTTAGCCCAAGTTTCCCACCCGGAAATCCATTTAACGGTTAATGTAAATACGAATGAAAAAGAATTAATTCAGATAAGTCAAAAATTTAATGCACTTAACTATCACAGCCTACTCTTTACCAAACTTGATGAAAGCGCTTATCTGGGGACCATTTTTAATCATATGGTCTATACAGGAAAACCTATTTCCTATCTAACCACAGGGCAAAAAGTCCCTGAAGACATTGAATTGGCAACTCCTGCAACCATAACTCAAAGGTTGTTCCGCAAAAACAGTTTTTATCAGGCTCAAAAGAGCTATGTAGGAAAAGAATATGCTCGACCAGGCAACTGATCTTCGAAAATTAGTATTAACCTCTGAGGCAACCGGTAAAGAGGACAAAACTCAAAAAGCAAGGGTCTTCTCCATCACCAGCGGTAAAGGGGGAGTAGGAAAAACCAGCATTGCCATAAATCTTGCCTTTGCTCTAAAACAATTGAACAAAAATACTCTGATCATTGATGCTGATTTAGGGTTAGCCAATGTAGATATTCTTCTGGGCCTTATCCCCAAATGGACCCTTCAGAATATTGTTAATCAGGAAGTTCAAATTCTTGAAGCGATTATCAAAAGCCCCGATGGTCTTTCCATTTTACCCTCCGGATCAGGGATTGAAGAATTAACTCACTTAGATCTTCAGCAAAAACTCTATCTAAAATCTCAATTTGATCTCCTTGATCGACAATTTGAGTTTATCCTCATTGACACGGCAGCAGGTATCTCCTCAAATGTAATGACTTTTAATCAAATGGCTCAGGAAGTTATCGTAGTTTTATCCCCGGACCCTACTTCTTTAGCTGATGCCTATGCAACCATAAAAATATTGTCCCAGCGGTATGCAGTGGAAAAATTCCTTATTATTACCAACAATGTTAAAAATAATCGAGTAGGACAAGAATTGTATAAAAAGTTAGAAAAAATTTGTTGGCGTTTCTTAAAACTACCCCTTCAGCACCTGGGGTGTTTGTGGACAGACCCAAAACTAAGTCAAGCTTCCCAAAACCAACAAATTGTTATGAAACATTATCCAAAAACCACCATCAGCAAACAACTAAGGGGTATGGCCGAATCACTTAGCCGGATTACCTATACTTCATTAACCAATAAAAACATTAATTTTCTCTTAAATACTATTCTTAACACAAATAGGTGAGGTGTTTATGAAAAGAGCTGTCTCAAGTAAAACTAAATCATATAATGTTGCCTGTATCGAGAATGAAGAAGAGCGTAATCAACTCATTCTTGATCATCTTCCCATGATTAAATTTATTGCCACCCGTATTGCCAACCGTCTTCCACCAAATGTTCAAGTGGAGGACCTTATTGAGGCCGGAATTATCGGACTTTTGGATGCTATCCAAAAATTTGATGTATCAAAAGAGGTAAAATTTAAAACCTATGCAGAATTTCGAATTCGTGGGGCCATCCTGGACGAACTTCGGGCTCAGGATTGGACGCCGCGATCAGTGCATCAAAAGATTAAAAAAGTAGAAAAAGCCTATATCGATGTGGAGCAAAGAACCGGGAGAACAGCTACTGAGGAGGAAATCGCTCAGGAAATGAATATTCCCCTTGACAAATTCCATAAACTCATCAACCAAGTACGAAATGTTTCTATTATCAGCCTTGAGGATTTAACAAAAGTTCTTCCAATGGATGAAAGAGATAATATTCTTGAATGCTTAAAAAGCCCTCAGGATGAATCAATCTATGAGCGGGTAAATCTAAAGCAGGTTAAAACCTTATTGGCGGGAGCAATTAATGAACTCCACCCTAAAGATCAAATGATCCTCTCGCTTTATTACTGGGAGGAGCTGACCATGAAAGAAATCGGCTCAATAATGGGATTGGCTGAATCCACCATTTCTGAAAGGCATACTAAAACAATGCTCAATTTAAAACAAAAGCTTCGTGAAGTGATCCAGTAGAGGACCACTATGAAAAGGAGGAAGATATGTCGCATCCAGTCAGTATGCAGCATGTATTAACAAATTCCTCAGTTGCTGAAAAAATGCAGCAAAGCAACCACGCCCAGGCGGATGGGCAACAAAAACATTTTATGAACAAGGTTGAAAAGGAAAAACAGATTGGAGAAAAAAAAATTAATCACCTGGAAAAGTCCCGGCAGATGAAAATTAACAAAGATCAGGAAAAACAGGAAAAACAAGAGCAGAAATCAAAAAGGCCTTTGCAAAATAAGGATGAGGCCCCAACAGAGGGATCTCCTAAAATCGATATTCTCGTTTGAGGTAATCATTCAGACCTCTATATAAGTTACTTATTTATAAATCAGCATAAGGGACCTGAACGGTTATCCTGGGAAAGGTAAAATAAAAAGAGGAAAATAAGGATGTCTAATACAATCAATGGAAAAAATATTATCCAAGATAAACTTTTTCCCCGGCCTTTTTCCGATTTGGAAAAGGGGATAGATTATCGGGTAAAAAGACAGACTATTATTGCTTCCAATATTGCCAATATTAACACTCCGAACTATAAGTCCTTTGATTTAATTATGAATGATAAACTGCAAGAGCCAAAACTTATTCTTACTCAGACCCCTGCGAGAGAAAACGGCAATTCGGTAAATCTTGATCTTGAAATGAGTAAACTCACTGAAAATCAGCTCATGTTTCAAGCCCTTACTACACTTCTGGCAAAAAAAATTATCCAACTTAATACAGTAATCGAAGAAGGGAGGAGCTAACCATGAATTTATTTACATCGTTGGATGTTAGCGCTTCAGGGTTAACTGCTCAGAGACATAGAATGAATCTTATTGCTGGAAATATTGCCAATATCAATACCACAAAAACCCCTGACGGCGGGCCATATCAAAGGAAAGATACCATCTTAGCCCCAAAACCGACGGATCAGGCTTCTTTTGAAGAAATCCTTAGGGCCTATGGGACCAACCCGGTAAATAAAGTTGAGGTAATCGGCATTTTTACTGACCCCCGACCTGCCTCGGTAGTTTATGATCCAGCTCATCCGGATGCTGATGAAAATGGCTTGGTAGCTTTACCAAATATAAATCTTATGGAAGAGATGGGGAACTTGCTGACAACTTTGCGCGCTTATGAGGCAAACCTTACTGTCATTAATGCAAGCAAAGATATGATTAAAAGCGCCTTAAAATTATAAATATTCGATAATAAAAATAGACTAATAAAAACTTATGATTTCAGTGAATAGTTCAAGCAAACAATTTCAATATACTGATCACCCTAAAAAGAGCCGAGGAGTGAAAAAACAGGTATTATCGAATAATTCCAAAAAAGGAAAGGAAAAAGAAAAAAAAAGCCCTACCCACTTTGCCGGCACATTCGCACTTCAGCTTTCACCGACCGGCACCAGAAATTCCCTAAGAGCAGGGAAAATATCCATTAAAAATCAAGAGGACCAAAAAAGTTCACCAAAAATAGTCATGAAAGATAAATATCTTAATAGTACACAAACTGAGCTATCCCTCAAACAATTGGATAATGTGGATCTGCCCAAAGCTAAAAAAACAAATATTTCAATTAAAAATCAAGAGGATCAAAATAGTTCACTAAAAATGGTCATGAAAGATGAATATCTTAAGAGTGCACAAACTGAGCTGTCCCTTACACAACTGGATTTCCTCACACAACCGGATAATGTGGATCTGCCCAAAGAAAAAAAAATAAATCTTTCTTTTAAATATAGAAATAATAAGCAAAATACAACCTTTGAAAAATTTTCCTTTGATACTGCTGACCTCCAGTATTTAGCAAAAAATGACCCCCAAAAAGAGCTACCCTTAAAAGACACCTCGTTAACCCGGAATAACAGCCCAGGTGAATCAAATGATCAAATATCCGTGTTTGATCTTAGTTCATTGCAAAAACATATATCAAAAAAGCAAAGAAAGCATAAAGACCCAAAAGATCATGCTCTTGATGTAAAAAAATCCTCTCAGCAAGAAAATACAACTTCAATTAAAGAAGATAGTCAAATCATATTAAATAGTGATACTTCCAAAAAGAAAGGCCCTTTCCCTTTTTCTCAGATCATAGATCCATCTGATAAACAAGTTTCTAAAGGGGAAAAGATACTTTTGACAGATCACATCACCCCACCAGAAAATCAACCAGGGAAAGTAATAATGAAAGAGAACGCTGCAAACCCCTTTCATACTCGTCCGCCCTCATCCGATAAATTACTCCAGCAAATTTTGCCTCGTTTTTCAGCTCACATAGAAAATAACGGGCAAAACTTGGTCATTGACCTTCATCCGGAATATCTTGGGAAATTGCATATCAATTTAGAAATAAAAGAAAGCTTGCTAAACGCGCATTTCATTGCAGAAAACTCCTTAGCGCAACAATTAATTAAGGAGAATTTGCCCCTCCTGAGGGCTTCCCTGGCTAATCAAGGAGTACATATAGACCAAGTTTCCGTTTCCTTGGGACAGCATAGAAACGATCAGGATAACCAGTTTTCCAATCACCAACAAAAGAAAAAAAAAGGGGCCGGGAAATTGCCTTTTTCACGGTCCCCGGAATCAGGACCAATTGAAATAATAAATAATAGCGACAGGACTAATTATCTTGCTTAACTAAAAAAGGAGGGAAAATATGGCATCATCGCCAATTGTCGGATCAACCTTTACACCCCAAACAAACAGCGCCTACGATAAAGGAGTTGCCCCCTCGGATGAATTATATAAAGATGAGTTCATGACGCTCCTTTTAACTCAAATGCAATATCAAGACCCTCTGAACCCCCTTGGTAATGCGGAATTCCTATCGCAATTATCCCAATTCAGTCAACTTGAACAGCTCTATAATGTTAATCAAAACATTCAAAAACTAGTGTCATCCCAAGATTCAGTAACCAATTCTCTGCTCACCAACCTCCTTGGGAAAACTGTAAAAATAGAAGGTAAAAATATTCAACTGACCGATTCCGCCGGCCTAAATCTGAGCTATGAATTGATGGATAGAGCACAAAAAGTGACTATTACTATCTATGATGCCAAAGGTAATAAAATAAAATCAATTGAAAAAATAAATCAAGAAGGGGGATTACATGAAATTTTGTGGGATGGAACTGATGAAGCAGGGAAAGCTGTTGCTGAAGGAAACTATACTTTTGAAGTAACAGCTTATAATGGTGAAGAATCAATTTGGGTAAAGCCATACATGGAAGGTCTGGTGGAGGGGATTTCCTTTTCTGAAGCATCCGGCCCGGTAGTGCTGGTGGATGATCAAAAGGTACCCATTTCGCAAATTTTACAAATTAGAGTGACGGAAGCATCTTCGTAAAATGTACACAGCGGAAATAGTTTATACTTATGACTTTTTATTTTTTTTTTAACTACCATGAAGGTCATCAAGGAAAAGAAGGAATAAAAAAATCTTCATGCTCTTCGTGTTCTTCATGGTGAAATAAAAAAGTGACAATTTATACAGGTATAATTCAATCAGGATTTATTTTCAAAATAAGGAGGAAAGCTTATGCTCGGTTGTCTATCTTCAGGAATTAGCGGATTAACAGCTAACAATAACAATATGTCCATAATTGCCAACAATATTGCCAATATTAATACTCCAGGGTATAAAGCCCAAAGAGCAAGTTTTGCCGACATACTGAGTCAGCAATCAGGGAACCTTGAAATAGGGAATGGTGTTAGCATTAGTGATGTATCTTCGATACAATCACAAGGATCTTTCTCTTCAACCAATAGTGTTACAGATTTGGCTATCGATGGAAGCGGCTTTTTTATCGTCAAAGGTAACGATGGGACTTTTTACAGCAGAGCAGGAATTTTTCATTTTGATAATGAAGGGAAATTAGTTACACCACAAGGACTTGTTGTGCAAGGGTGGGACATACGGGAACAGGAAACCTCTGCTCGTTTACCTTCTGATATCAATCTGGCCAATATTTCCCTCCCCCCGAAATCAAGTGAAAATCTTACCTTAACCTTAAATTTAGATCCAAATGCTGAAGTCAGTACCTTCATCGAAATCGATCCCTTAACCACCTCGAATTACTCCAACTCTACTTCAGTGTATGACTCTTTGGGTAATCAACATAATATCACCTTTTATTTTACGAAAACCGGTGATTCCACATGGGAATGGAATGCGCTTTTAGAGGAAGCGGGCATACCGGACGATGAAAAATTGCAAGCTACGGGCACGCTCACTTTTGATGCTGAAGGGGCCTTGATAAATTATGGAACTGAGGGCAGCGGACCTACCGCACACGGCTTTGCAGGCTTGTCGGATCAACAAATCACCATAGATTTTGGGGCCATTAAAACAGATGAGTATCATGGTTTTGCAGGCACCACTCAATTTGCCGGTAATTTTTCCACTCTTTCTATTACTCAGGATGGATATGAAGCAGGTTCACTTCTTAAGATCTCAATCACCAGGGAAGGAAAAATTCAAGGGCTTTTTACCAATCAACACACTCAGGATATTGCCCTGATAGCTCTGGCAGATTTTACCAGTCCGGATGGATTGAAGCAAATGGGGAATAATCTTTATACCTCCAGTATGGAATCAGGGCAAGCATTTATTAATCCACCAGGCGCCGGTGGTAAAGGAGAAATAAGCTCCTACACTCTGGAAGGCTCAAATGTGGACTTAGCCACTGAATTCATGAAAATGATCATTACTCAACGGGCATTTCAGGCAAACTCTCGAATGATCACTACAGCTGATCAATTAATAACTGAAATTGTTAGTTTGAAACGATAATATAAGAACAGTTCAGGGGTTCAAGGGTTCAGGGTTCAAAGGTTTATAACCAAAAAAGGGCCTCTCGATAAATCGAGGGCCCAAAGGGAGAAGGCCTATGGATATTGGAATGAGCAGGGCCATTTCGGGCTGTATAATTCAGCAAGAGCGGCTTCATACCTCAACAATCAATTTAGCCAATGCCAACACAATTGGATTTAAGGAAGCTCACTTACAATTTAGTGTAAATAATGATCTGGTCCAGGTGGAAGGAAAAAGTTTAAATTTTACTGCAGGAAATAAACAGAACACCGCAAATCAACTGGACCTTGCTCTGGAAGGAAAAGGATTTTTCACTATAGAAATGCCTAATGGAGACGTTGCTTATACCCGAAAAGGCAACTTTCTTTTAAATCAAGAGGGCATCATAGTCACGCAGGAAGGGTCCCCGGTCCTTGGGAAAAAGGGAATCATCCGGACTCAAGGAGGAGATATCACTATTTCCGCAGATGGAAGTGTTAAGGCCAATGGCGAAGAAATAGATAAATTACGCTTAGCGGACTTTGCCGAGCCTTACCCTTTTACCACTGATAGTGGGACAATCTTTTTCCCTCAGGCGGGAGCACAAGAGCAACCCCTGGCGGGGACTATAGTAAGACAAGGGCAACTTGAGCTTTCCAATGTAAACCTCATGAGGGAGATGAGTCGATTAATTGAGATTTCCACAAATTATGAATCTTGTCAGAAAGTGATCCAGACAATTGATGAAATGAACCGGAAAATTATCAATCAAACAGCTCAATGATCATACCCCCTGAGGAAAAAATGAAACTAAATTGCAAATTGTAAAATTAAGGAATGCTTTGATTTTTTAAACTTTTGCATTTTGCATTTTGAAATTCTACTCAAAGTACCACCGGATTTTGAGTAGTTACAGACTAGCATAGAAAGAGGACTTATTATGATTCGTTCATTATGGATTGCAGCTTCCGGCATGGAAGCCCAAACACTTAATATTGATGTAATATCAAATAACCTGGCCAATGTTAATACCCCCGGATTCAAACGCAGCAGGGCTGATTTCCAGGATTTATTATATCAGACCCTTCGCCCTGCCGGCGCCCCGTCTTCCATGGGAACTCAGGTCCCCACCGGCATTCAATTAGGTCAGGGAACAAGACCGGTGGCTGTGCAAAAAATTTTCCTTCAAGGAGACTACCAGAAAACGGAAGCAGAACTCGACCTGGCCATTGAAGGAGATGGGTTTTTTCAAATTATCAAACCGAGCGGAGAATTAGCCTATTCCAGGGCCGGGGCCTTTAAGGTAGACAGCCAAGGCAGGATGGTAACCTCTGACGGTTTTTTAATGACCCCTGAAGTAACCATTCCCAGTGACGCGGAAAAAATCAATATTGGCTCCGACGGCATTGTTGCAGTTAAATTATCCGGTCAAAACAGTTTTACTGAACTAGGCAATATTGAGCTGGTTAATTTTGCTAATCCGGCCGGCTTATCCAGCGCCGGGAGAAACCTTTATATCCAGACAGATGCTTCCGGAGACCCCATAACAGGAATACCCGGTCAGGATGGGCTGGGCACTTTAGCACAAGGATATTTGGAGATGTCCAATGTAAGTGTGGTCGAGGAAATGGTCAATATGATTGTGGCTCAAAGGGCCTATGAAGTAAATTCAAAAACTATGCAAACCGCCGATGACATGATGCGTATGGCCAATAATGTGAAACGATAGGAAAAGATGAAAAAAACGGTGAGCACTATTTTTATCTTGATACTTTTCTTGGCCATAGGGGCTACTGAGGCAAAGGCCCGGCAAGGGGACATCCTTTTTCGCCTGAAGGATAAATCCAAGGCTAAAGGAGAAACAATCCTATTAGGTGAAGTTGCGGAAATTGAAGGAAATGATGAACAGGTCATCAGTCAATTACAAAAAATCCCTTTGAGTAAATCACCACTGCTCGGGTATACGAAAATAATAACGCCGCAAAAAATTCTTTTTTACCTGGGAAAAAATTACCCTACCC
>JAUWIR010000284.1 GCA_030605265.1 Pseudomonadota bacterium
TCATCCCGGATAATCTCAAATGGTTACCGTGCCTCGTGAATTGATGCTATTGTATCAACTACAACTACTTTGAGTTCAAGAACAACCTTTTCTTCAACCGCAATATCCATCCGATATCCACAAGTCGAGCTTGATGCCTTTATATTCAAGGGGAAGAGGTCTCTGTCGTTCAAATTTCAGGCCGCGCAAATAGAGTTCATGACGAAGACATTCTTCATAAGCTGACTCTAATAGACAAGGACCTAAATGCCGATGAACTTCTATCGCTGCCCCAATTATCTGCTTTGTAAGATTTTCTTCTAAAATCATTTCTCAGTGCCTGTTGTCTCTGTGTCTCTGTGGTGAAATAAAAAAGTGTAAACTGATAAATGAAGGATGCCAAAAAAGGGAACCTTTGCTTCATTCACGTAGGAGCATAAAATTTTCTTATCATAAAAATTATTCCTTTTTCCATAAATTTTATGAGAATGATTATCAATAATCATCGCTCAGTAGAGCAATTTAAACTATATACAGGGAATAGGATGTTTTTTAGGGGGGGCATAAATTATGCTCTCCAATGAATAGTAAAACGGTAAGATAAGTCATAACTGAAAGGAAAAAACTGAATATGTATAGTTCAACAAACAGATCTCCACCTTTTGACAATTGAGTCCATTATATAGGCTCTAGGCTATCGTATTTTTATGCAGTGTTAAGAAAATTTAAGGTTATGGAAAGGAGTTACCCAATGTTAAAGAAGAAAATGATAAATAAAAATTTTTGTAAAGTTCTCATTATAACTTTTTCATTTCTTATGCTATTATGTTTCACTTTTGTCTTGATCTCCCATGCACAGGATTATTGGACTGCTATGCCGCCCTATAACACTTTATGGCCATTATGGTCGCCCGCGCTTTCCCCGGTAAATGCGGTAATCGGAGCACCTGTCCCTATCGTTACAAGTTTAACGCCATCAACAACATTATCTGTAGAGCCGGCCCTGACTTGGGACCCAAGCTTATCCTATCCCTGGCTTCTGTATAATACTCCAGCAGGGTTAGCTTATTATGATCCCTTTTATGGCGCTAATTTCTGGCCTGCTAATTCTCTTATTGGCTCTTCAGGGGCTGCCTTACCTCTTGAACTCCCAGTTGACTACGCTCTTTTGCCGCCAACGGAATCAGCTTGGCTACAGCAAAATGTATTTTTTGCCAACACCTATTTTCTGGGGGCCTATCCTTCCTTGTTGCAATCAGCAGATCCGAGCTTAATTTTAGCAGGAAACGCTATTTTACCCGCAGCAGTGATTGGCGCCCTTACCCTTGGGATTTCATTACCTACACTAGGAACAACTATATTACCTCCTCCGGGGATTAACACCTTTTTAACTCCTGCGGGTATTTTAGGCTGGTAAAAAATATAAATTATTTAAACTATCCTCCAGGCCACTATTTAAAAGTGGCCTGGAGCTAAAACTCCCCCCTTTTTACCTTTACCTTTTTATATTTCTTTTCTATTTCCTTGACTGATTATTTAACCCTTGTTATATTTTAATAAAAAAGTTAAAGATTTATGGGAAAGTACTAGAACTTCATTATCACAATAAAAGGTCACCATAAAAGAAAGGGATTTTATGAAAAAAATCTCATGGACTGTATTATCTTTGAGTTTATTATTTTTATTATTATTCAGGCCCCATATTGGCCAAAGCGGAGAAAAGAGTGAGCCTCTAAATATTATTATTATTACTATTGATACTCTTCGGGCAGACCGCCTCGGATGCTATGGATATAGGACGATCAAAACTCCTCAAATTGATTCTCTGGCCAAAGAAGGGGTCCTTTTTGAAAAGGCGTTTACACCAGTACCAACAACACTTCCTTCGCATGCATCAATATTTACAGGTACCTATCCTGGCACCCACGGAATAAAAAATAATGGAACATTTGCTTTATCCGATACTGCAGATACTTTAGCTGAAGGCCTAAAGGAGAAGGGGTATAGCACGGCAGCCTTTGTTTCCTCTTTTGTTCTTGATTCTCGATTTGGCCTTGATCAAGGGTTTGATTTATATAACGATGATTTAGTTACAAATGTACAAACAGTTTCTTTGCGTAAAAAAGAAAGGCGAGCTGAGACAGTAACGCAAGCAGCCATCCAGTGGCTAAATACAAAAAAAGAGAAAACTCCCTTTTTTCTCTGGATGCATTATTTTGACCCTCACCAGAAATATGACCCACCTTCCCCCTATGGGGAAATTTATGTGGATTGCCCCTATGACGGAGAGATTGCTTATACTGATTCTTGGATTGGCGTCTTGGTGAATAAATTGAAAGAAATGAAAATTTTTGAGAACAGTTTACTCATTTTAGCTGGAGACCATGGCGAAGGATTGGGAGATCATCAAGAAGATACTCATGGTGTTTTTCTCTATGATACTACCTTACATGTACCACTGATTTTTCGATATCCAGGCAGGTTACCAAAAAATTGTCGAATTGATTCTTTAGTAAGATTAATTGATATTGCTCCTACTGTTATGGCTTTAGCAGGGTATAAAAATCCTTCACCTATGCAGGGAGTGAATTTATGCCCACTTATGGAAGGAAAGAAAAAGGATTTACAATTGACCCTTTATTGTGAAACAGAGTACCCAAAATTCACTTATGGCTGGAGCCCTCTAGAGGGATTACGAACTCAAAAATGGAAATACATTAAAGCCCCTCAGAATGAATTATATAATCTGATAAAGGACCCGAAAGAAAAGAAAAATACTTTTAATAAAAATAAAAAAGGTCAAAAAAAGTGGGAAAAAAGATTGGCCCAATTGCAAAAAGAATTTGCTTCCTCTACTGATCATGCACAATCCGTGGAACTTGATCAAGCAACTCGTGATCGGTTAAAAAGTTTAGGGTATATCTTTGCCAATGATGAATCTCAAAAAAAATCAGACCTCAAAGATCCCAAACAAATGATCGACCTACTCGCTCTTTTTAAAAAAGGGGCAGACTTTTTAGGTGAGAAAAAGTATGAGGAGGCCATAGCTGAATTCAAAAAAGTATTGAAAAAAGATCCCCAAAATATTGATGTTTTTACTTGCCTGGGGGCGGTTTATCATATAATGGGGAATGCTGAGCAAGCTATTGAGGCGTATCAGCAAGCCGTAACCTTAGGCCCTGATCATGTGGATAATCTCCTTCAATTAGGGAATTTATATATTCATAATAAGCAACCTGAAGAGGGAAAGGTTCTGTTTGAAAAGGTGATTGCCATAAATGAAAGGTGTAGTGAAGCTTATATAAATTTGGGAATTTATTATATGGAAAAGGAGGATTGGGCAAAAGCAAGGGAAAATCTTGAGAAAGCTCTTGAGTTTGATCAAGGCCTGGTTTTAGCTAAGAACCATTTGGTTTCCGCATATTACAAACAGGGTAATACAAAAAAGGCTGCTGATCTTTGCCAAAATATATTAAATGATAATCCCAAGGACCTTTCAGCACTGTTAAATATGGGGATTATCTGTATGGAACAAAAAAAATATACTGAAGCCTTAGATTCCTTAAAAAAATTGACTGACATACAGCCGGATTACAGTAAGGCGTATCAATATATGGGTATGATTTACTTCTATCAACGCGCCTTTGAAAAAGCTGTTGATGCTTTTCAAGAAGCATCCTCTAAAGACCCTCAATGGGTTGATCCTTATTTAAATTTAGGCATCCTTTACGCCCAGCATAAAGGTGAGTTTGAAAAAGCTCTGGAATGCTTTGAAAAGATTTTAGAAATTGACCCCCAGCATGCTTTGGCTCGTCAATTTTTAGAACAAACTCAAAGAACAATAGAACATTTCAAATCTAAATAAAACAAGTAGATTTACTATTTATATATTTATATTTAGTTAGTAGTTATGCCAATTGTCTTGAGAGCCAGGAATTTTTATTTTATCTATGTAGCTCATCAACTTAACAGCTTGCAAAGACAGCTGATAAGCTGATGGCTCATAAGCTGATAAAAAAGACAGCTATTAAGCTCACAAGTTGATAAGTTAAAAAAACAGCTCAATAGCTTACCGGCTGTATTATAACAGCTTAATCTAATTTTGCTTTGCTATCTATCCACATCTTATATCTTTCTTTTTTAAACCCTTCCCACTCAGGATAGCACATAAGACACCCTTCTTTTTCCTGCTTTTCAACATAACCGTTCACGGGTTTACAGGGTTAGGGTATATGGTTCCCAAGACTCAAGTCCAAAAATTTACTGGTTCACCAAATTTATTAACATGTAAACCCTTACGAGCAAAGTCAATGAAACAAAGGTAACCCTGAACGATGAACCCTGACCCTGTGACCGCTTACGCAAAGAGAAAGGAAGTACCCGAACAGAGAGGCCGTTTATGTCGAAGGATATAATGGATCATACTTTATGTAACCTTCGAAAAAAAATGTATTTGACATTTTGAGGGAAGAGAAATTGAACGATTACGAATGCATTATTGTGGGTGGAGGAATTAGCGGGCTTGCTGTTGGGGCCATATTAGCCCATAATCATAAAAAAGTCCTTCTCCTGGAGCAATCAGACTTTTTGGGAGGGAGGTACAGAGTCATAGAAGAGCAGGGCTGCTTAATTGATTATAGCCTTCATCTTAATCGTTTTGCTGATGATGGTGTTGCTCCCCGCGTATTTAACATGATAGATGAAAAAATTGATTGGATTGTCAGTGATTGTGCAAGGATTTTTTTGAATGGGAACTTTTATCCTCTCCCACATTCAGCCAAAATGGTTTTTCAATACCCTCACCTCAATTTTGTCAATAAAATTCGTTTCTTAAAAATGTATAAAAGTTTTCTTACTGCCGACCATAGCGAGTATTTCCATCAATCTGTGTATGAATATCTCGATCAAAATGGTTTTAGAAAAAATACACAAATTAAACGTTTAATCGGGTTCTATTGCCAAATGGGGTTGGTGCCTGTTAATTTTAAAAAAATTTCTGTTGGAGAATTAATGCTCCTTTGCAAATGGGCTTTTTTATCGAAAAAACCCTTTGGCTATCCACAAGGAAGTTGGAAAAAGTATTTAAATCTATTTCAGAAAAAAATTGACAATAACGGCAAAATTTGCCTTAAAAGTCGGGTGGAGAAAGTGTTAATTGAAGGAGGCAAGGCTATTGGTGTTCGGGTTGGTGGTGAAACAATCAAAGCTCCCTCAGTAATCTGTGCCTTTCCCTTACAAAATCTTTTTACCATCGCGGATTCAGATAATTTTTCAGCTCACTTTGCTAAATCTGTGGTAAATTTGGAATCAACAGCTGCTATTTGTCTTGATTTTATTCTCAACAAAAAAATTTCCCAAATTAAAGACGTTATCTGCTGCAGTAATCCCCATGCCCAGGGAATGTTCATTTCCAATTTAGATCCCAGTGTCGCAGCAGAAGGAAAGCAGCTAGGCTCATGGCTTTTGATCACACAACCTGAATATTTAGATGACTCCGGCACTGTAAAAGCAAAGAAAAAAGCTTTGAAGGACCATTTGGAAACTATGTTTCCAAGTATCTGGGACCATTTGGAATGGGAACGATGGATGGTCTTAAAAATGGTCAATGGGGCCGCACCCTTTGTCGGTCAAACAAGTAATTTAAGGCCGGAGACAACCTGTGAAAATATTAAAAATTTATACTTTACAGGAGATACAATTAACGGCCAGGGAGGAGCTGGTGAAGTCACCTTTGACGCCATACTCAAAACGTCAAAAGCAGTTTTAAGCGGTAAATAAAAAAAATTCATACCGCCATTTTGCGTTCACTCCCATTGTAATAACTTCTTAACTTTTTTTCATTTTCCCCTTCAGCGATCTCATCCCAATTATCAGTTTATCACTATTTATTTCTGCTTAACAATGAGTTCCGGAACAAACACTCCTGCCTCTTTGAGGCACCACAAATAATGAGAATATTATTTTTAATAGTGGTATAAGGTTATTTTTGGAACAAAATAAAGTATTTTTCATGTTGGATTTTAATGTTATAATAATAAAAAATAGAAAATATAGATAATTAAGTAACATCAGACATTTCCAGATAAATATCAGACCCATTAAGGGCTAAAAATTGGGAAAAATAGCCGGGTTAAATGAACCATTTTTATAATGTGAATCTTTACTGCTTTTTTTACTTTTAATGTAATTACAAAGTCTTAGCCAATGTTTTAATTAAA
>JAUWIR010000183.1 GCA_030605265.1 Pseudomonadota bacterium
AACACACTTGATTGTCGATTTATCTAAATGGGTGGAAACGCTTATATAGTAACGTTTATACTGGATGAGGAACAGAATAAGAACTTTGTTTATCTTGAGAAAAGATATAATTTGAAATCATTTTGGTCTGATCGGAAACAAATTATGGGATGATTTATTTTTTCCACGTACCCTACTTCAGTATCATATACAATAAGTTCTTCACCGTTCAGAATCTGCGTTACTGGACATGTGGGTATTTTACAAAGAGAATCATGTAAGAGTTCATAGCAATTTTTGCCTATTATTTTATCCTCGGTTATGTCCAAATAAGGTACAAAATGCTTTGTTAATTCTCAGTATCTTAAACTCTTTATCAATGACGCACATTGCGTCAGCCGTGGCATTGAATATCTGATTAAGTTCAGTATAAGCAAGTTTGATCTCCTATACATTTGGTCAATCATATCTTTTTGCTTTTTTATAGAGTTCGATAACTTCCTGCCCATCATTGGCAAACTCGACTTCATATCCAATGTAATGCAACATTTCCCCCAACGGTATCTCGAACATTTTGCTGATCTAGCTCCATTGAAAAAGTGTGATTCCGAAGGGGGAGGAACTTGCCCTCAATTTCTTACAAAAAGAATAATGTTCAATTATAGTATTTGACGATACTTCACTGGATGTTTTATACATGTAATAATTAGAATTAAAATATAAAGGAGAAGTTAAAATGAAAAGAAATAGAATGTTAGCTATTAGCATCAGTATGTTGTTTGTTTTTGTAAGTCTTTTTTTAACATGGACAAAATCAATGGCAATGGCTACGGAAAAAAATTCAATGTGTCATGACATTGAAGATATGTTAAACGATCATCCTTATAAATCCATAATAGGCATGGATGAACTGGTAACCGGAATTAAGACAATTTATCATTGCGGTAATATATGCACTATTTGTGCTGATGCCTGTATCGGCGAGAAAGACGAAGCTCTTATCCGTTGTATTCGACTAAACCAGGACTGTGCCGATATCTGTGAAACAACAGGAAGACTGCTCTCTCGCCAGACAGAGACGGACGTAAATATATTGCGTAGTCAGCTTCAGGCATGTGTTGTGGCTTGCCGAGATTGTGGTGAGGAGTGCAAGAAGCACGCTGAAAAATACAAGCACTGCCAAATATGTGCTGATATCTGTTTTCAATGCGAGGAGGTCTGCAATAATTTGCTGGCAGCATTACCGCAATAATAGCAGATGAATATGGAATATTTTTTAATGCAACGTTAGAACATAGAAAAGCTAAAGGATCAATAATATACTGCTCCATAGAGTTTTTATCTGTGGAGCAGTATGATTTTCAATTTCTTCTAATCTGGATGGAAATTTAAAAGATAAGATTCTTCAAAGCAATAAAATAGGGACGATGTTTTTTATACTTCTACTTCTTTTATCATTTTACCAACTGATTACAATAAAATCACTGCAAAACTAATTGGTGGCGCGACAAGATGTTTCTACTAGGATTTAGCAGAATAAAAAGGTCTTAAATTCTTAAGTGAGCAATGAAATGGTAAAACAATTATTACAGCCGATTGATAATGAGATATTTATATTATCTAATGAAAAATGTAAAGAGATGTTCTAATAATGAAAGGTATCGAGCAAAAAGATGATGATAAGCAATCGAAAATGAACAATCTCATTACCATGTTTATGTGTGGCGATGTAATGGTAGGAAGAGGGATTGATCAGATTTTACCCCACCCTAGTGATCCGACTATCTATGAGCCTTATGTAAGGAATGCCGGATTGTATGTAGAGCTTGCAGAGGAGGAGACAGGGCCAATTCCAAAACCAGTTAATTTTTCATACATTTGGGGAGATGCTCTCAATGAATTGAAAAGAGTTGATCCGGATCTGAGGATGGTTAATTTGGAGACAAGCATAACAAAAAGTAATGATTATTGGAAAGGTAAAAGCATACACTACAGGATACATCCGGATAATATTGCCTGTTTAACAGCAGCCAAAATAGATTATTGTTCTCTTGCCAATAACCACATTCTTGATTGGGGATATTCGGGCCTTAGGAGACATTGGGAACATTAAAAAAAGTAAATATAAACAGTGCTGGAGCAGGACAAAATTTTGCTGAAGTAGAAACTCCGGTAGTCATAGAGATTGAGGGGAAGGGAAGGGTAATTGTATTTTCTGTTGGCTCAGGTACAAGCGGAATACCTCTCGGTTGGGCTGCTTCTGATGATAAACCTGGCCTTAATCTGTTAAAAGACTTCTCAGATGAGACAGTTCGGAATATGAAAGAAAAAATTCAGGTAATAAAACAACATGGAGATATTGTAATTGTCTCTATTCATTGGGGAAGTAATTGGGGTTATGATATTCCTAAGGAACAAATTGAATTTGCTCATAAGCTTATTGATGATGCAGGCGTTGAGGTAATTCATGGGCATTCCTCTCACCATGCAAAGGGGGTGGAAGTTTATAAAGAAAGGCTTATTATCTATGGTTGCGGTGACTTTCTTAATGACTACGAAGGAATTGGAGGCCATGAATCTTTTAAAGCTCATCTTACTTTAATGTATTTTGTAAGTGTAGATCCATTAACTGGAAAGTTCATCTATTTACACATAGTCCCGATGCAGATTAAACACTTTAAACTGAATCGTGTATCAAAAGCTGATGCATTATGGTTAAGAAACCTTTTGGATAGAGAAGGTAAAAATTTAAGGACAAAAATGAAATTAATTGTAAACAATGATAATATCTTACTGCTCAAATAGTGATTAAAGCCGGTCGATTAAAGCGTATCGAAGGATAAATTCGAGGTTTGCAAAAGTATGGTGGAACAAGACAGGTACTGCATTGACATCCTGACACAAACAGCTTCGGTTGTCTCTGCCCTCAAGAGCGTGGAAGGTCTGACGATGAAACAACACCTTGAAACGTGTGTTGTTGAGGCAATGCGAAGCAGCGATCGTCGAGATCAACAGCAGAAAATCGACTAAGTGATGACTGTGCTCTCCGAATTTCGGAAGCATGGTTAGCATCTCAATATAAAAATTTTGAAATTGAGATAAGGGAGTAAAGTATGGGCAATAAAAAAACCACTTTAAAGATTGAAGGGATGCATTGTGCCGGCTGTGTTGCTTCGGTTGAAAAGGCGCTCTCTAGAATCAATGGTGTAACCAATGCATCGGTTAACTTGGCTACTGAAACAGCACAGGTAACATTTGATCCGAATCTAGCCTCATTTAATGATTTTGTGTCCGCTGTTGACCATGTGGGCTATGAAGTAGTGGCTGGAGAGGCTGAATCGGAAGTAGATAAGGAGCAGCAGAAAATTAAGGCAGCTTGGCATAAAATGTGGTGGGCTTGGGCTGTGACTATTCCGATAATTGTGTGGATGATTCCTGAAATGTTTTGGGGATATCTCTTCCTTGGGAAAATCGGATACGATCTTGGTATGATTACCCTGTCCTCCATAGCCATCTTTTATCCCGGCTGGGAGACCATCAAAAGCGCCTGGAAATCAGCAAAACACTTAGCGCCCAATATGGATGCACTCATTGCCATGGGTACTCTGACCTCGCTGGCTACAGGATTTGTCTCACTCTTGCACCAATTCGGTCTTGGCCCTCCTTTCCACAGTTTTGCCGGTATCGCCGGCATGATCATGGCCATTCACCTCACCGGTCGATATGTGGAGATCAAAGCCAAGGGCCGCGCCTCGCAGGCCATAAAAAAATTACTGACCCTGGAAGCAAAAGAGGCGACCATCGATCGGAATGGTCAAGAGGTGAAAATTCCAATTCAGGATCTGAAAAAGGGTGATATTATGGTGGTGCGCCCCGGAGAAAAAATCCCTACCGATGGTGTGGTTGTAAGCGGCAACAGCAGTGTGGATGAATCCCTGGCCACAGGCGAATCCATGCCCGTGGAAAAATCAGAAGGTATAGAAGTCATTGGGGCTACTATTAATAAGAATGGCCTATTAAGAATTCGTGCCGTCAAAGTTGGCAAAGAGACCTTCCTGAGCCAAGTTATTAAAATGGTGGAAGAGGCTCAAGGGTCCAAAGTGCCAATTCAGGAATTTGCCGATAGGGTCACCGGTGTGTTTGTCCCTATTATAATTGGCACATCCGGGCTGACATTTGCAGCCTGGCTTATCTTTCCCTCTTTCTTTGGCCACATTGCTGGGTGGGCTTCACACCTTATCCCTTGGGTTAATCCACAGATGAGCACTGTCGCCCTGGCCTTCTTTGCTGCTATTGCCGTGCTGGTGATTGCCTGCCCCTGCGCACTTGGTTTGGCTACTCCCACAGCCCTTATGGTTGGCTCCGGCAAGGGCGCTGAAAATGGCGTCTTAATTCGAAAAGGTTCAGCCATTCAGATGATGAAAGACATAACCACCATAATCCTTGACAAAACAGGCACCATCACTGAAGGAAAACCCGGGGTCACTGATGTGGTTTTAATTAACGATAGTTCTGAAAAAGAAATAATCCGCCTGGTGGCCGGCGCGGAAAGCGGATCAGAACATCCTCTGGGGCAGGCTATTGTTGACTACGCCAAATCCCTGAATAGCCAACTGACAAATCCGGAAAATTTCCAGGCACTTCCCGGCCGAGGGATCAGGGCAAAAGTCGAAGGGAAGGAAATTCTGGTGGGCACCCGCAAGTTAATGAAAGAATCCGGAATATCCCTGGATAAACAGGTCCAGGAAAAGCTTTCCACTCTTGAAAATCAGGCTAAAACGGTTATCCTGGTGGCCATTGAGGGCCAACCGGCAGGAATTTTGGCCGTAGCCGACCGACTAAAAAAGGACAGTATAAAGGCCATTGCCGCCTTCAAAACCTTTGGACTTGAGCCGGTAATGATTACCGGCGACAATGAACAAACAGCTAAAGCTATTGCCCTGGAAGTAGGGATCGATCAAGTAATCGCCCAGGTAATGCCGGAGGACAAAGTAAACGAAGTGAAGCGTTTACAGGAGCAAGGCGAGAGAGTGGCCATGGTTGGTGACGGCATCAACGATGCCCCTGCCCTGGCCCAGGCACAGGTGGGCATTGCTATTGGTACCGGCACTGATGTAGCCATAGAGGCGGGAGACATTGTCCTGGTAAAAGGTAATTTAAGCGCCGTGGTGAAAGCGGTGAAACTGAGCCGGGCAACCTTTAAGAAGATTAAGCAGAATTTGTTCTGGGCCTTTTTCTATAACGTAGTGATGATACCACTGGCCATTTTTGGTTTGATGCATCCGGTTCTGGCCGAGATGGCTATGGCCTTTAGTTCAGTCAATGTGGTAATCAACTCCAGAAGACTGCAGAAGGTGAATATCCAGCCAGACTATGTTGTATAAGGATAAAGGGGGCTAAACTATGTATGAATCAAATTTTCTATAGTAGTCTTACAAAACAAATTTCAAAGGGATCTATTAATATACCCATACAAAATAAAGATTTTGAAAAAAAAGCAACTGAAAAAATCCCCGATAATTATGAATTACGCACGCAGCGAGGGAGTAATTAAAGGGGGATTAGGGATTTTTCTTATTCCTGTCGATACTTCATCTATGCCTAAAAAAAGAAAAAGACATAGCAACCGCCTTATCACTGAGAAAAGCCCCTATCTACTTCAGCATGCTCATGATCCTGTTGATTGGTATTCCTGGTCAGAAGAAGTTTTCGAAAAAGCGAAAAATGAAGATAAACCGATTTTTCTATCCATTGGTTATTCCACCTGTCATTGGTGTCATGTCATGAAAGAGGAATCCTTTAATGATCCTCAAATCGCTGAGCTTTTGAACACCCATTTTATACCGATTATTGTCGACAGAGAAGAGCGACCGGATCTTGATAATCTGTATATGAAAGCAGTGATCTCCATGACAGGAAGCGGAGGCTGGCCGTTAAATATATTTTTGACTCACGATAAAAAACCTTTCTATGGAGGCACATATTTTCCTCCTGAAGATAAATGGGAAATGTCTGGGTTAAAAACCATCTTGGCCTCATTCTCTAATCTATGGAAGAGTCAACGCCAAGAAGTGCTCAATACGGCCGCTGTAGTTATTGATGGAATTATAAGGCAAAGGCTCGATAAGTCGGGCCCTCTTTTGGATCAAAAAGTATTCGGGAAGGCTTATGAAAGGCTCTTTTCCAGTTTCGACCGGCAGTTTGCCGGGTTCGGCAGGGGTGCCAAATTTCCCAGGCCTCATATTCTCTCTTTTCTGCTTAGATATTGGAGTCGCTTTAGCGAACCTTTTGCCTTGGAGATGGTTGAGAAGACGCTAATGCACATGGCGCAAGGCGGCCTTTATGATCATATTGGAGGTGGCTTTTTTCGATATGCCGTCGATCCTGAATGGCGAATCCCCCATTTTGAAAAAATGCTTTATGATCAAGCCCTTATTTCTAAAACCTATCTTGAGGCGTATCAAGCTACCCACAAAGATGTATTTGCTCAAATTGCTAAAGGAACGCTTGATTATGTATTACGGAAGATGAGCAGCCCGGAAGGTGGATTCTATACAGGTGAAGATGCTGACTCTGCTCTTGACCCAAGAGAGCCGGAAAAGAAAAAAGAAGGAGCATTTTACCTTTTTAGTCAGGATGAGATTATAGGCACCTTGGGCAAAAAGCAGGCAGAGATATTTATCTACTATTTTGGTCTTGAGCAGACAGAAAGCACAGCGTTTTACGCTGATCCGGAGGTGAGGGGCAAAGGAATTCTTTCCATCGCCAATAGCTTAAAAAATACAGCCATGCATTTCAATAAATCAGAAAAGGAAGTCAGCCAAATTTTAAAAGAAGGCAAGGAAAAACTCTTCGCTTTTCGCTCTAAAAGACCAAGGCCGAGCAGGGATGAAAAAATCCTTGTTGATTGGAACGGGCTTATGATTTCCAGCCTGGCTTTGGCCAGTCGAATTTTTGATGAACCATGGTATAGGATGAAGGCCGAGAAGTGCGCTCATTTTATCTTGAACAATCTTGTAGACCACCAAGGAAAACTTCTGCATCGTTACTGCCATGGTGAGGCGGGAATTTTTGGGATGATCGATGATTATGCCTTTATAATTCAGGGTCTTCTTGATCTTTACGAAGCCACCTTCGATATTGTCTATCTGAAAAGGGCAAAGGATTTTACAGAGTTAATGATCCAACTTTTTTGGGATGAAATAGAGGGAGGATTCTTTTTTACTCCTCGTGATGAACATCCCTTGTTCATTCGGCAAAAAGAGATTTATGACGGCTCAATCCCCTCGGGAAACTCGGTTGCTGCCTTAAATCTTATTCGCTTAACCAAATTATTGGTGAGTAGGGAAAATGAAGAGAAAGTAAAATCTCTTTCCCATGTATTCTCAAGAAAGATTCTTCACCTGCCGGATGAATTTTGTCAGTTTCTCATCGCCCTTGATTTTGCCTTGGGTCGTCCCTCTCATGAAATGGTTTTTACCGGAAATAAAGAGAATGAAACCCTTAAGCGTATGGTTTTAAGTTGTTATCAACAATTTATTCCCAATAAGGTTATGGCCCACCGCCCAACCGCAGGAAGCGAGCTTGATGAGGTTTTAGACATAATGCCGCACCTGGTTAACCAGACCCCCATAGATGGCAGACCTACTGCCTATATGTGTAAAAATTATGTATGTGAATATCCAACCACATCGGTTAAAAAATTTAGGCAAATGTTATCAGAACTATAATTTTTAATAAATAAAGTTTGTATATTCTATAGTCAGTTTCAAGATTGTATGTAGAGCTTGCAGAGGAGAAGACAGGGCCAATTCCAAAACCAGTTAATTTTTCATACATTTGGGGAGATGCTCTCAATGAATTGAAAAGAGACGATCCGGATCTGAGAATGCTGAATTTGGAGACAAACATAACAAAAAGTAATGATTATTGGAAAGGTAAAAGCATACACTACAGGATACATCCGGATAATATTGCCTGTTTA
>JAUWIR010000352.1 GCA_030605265.1 Pseudomonadota bacterium
CCATAATCTTATAATATTAATCCGGAATTATTTTTGAAATCTGTGGTTATTGTCATACCAAATTTATAAAATTATTTGTCAAATGTCAAGGGCTGACCCCTTCCTAAGACCCAAAGAAAAGCAGAGGAGGCAGGGGGTTGAGGCAGAGGTTAAGACTGTTCCTTTCTATAATACATCCCTCTGGTTTTTGTTTTGTTGATGCAAAGGACAGGGATACAGGGGAGAGATTGATAGATATTCCAAGATATACTTATGATATAGGCGTTAACTACAATAACAATAAATCCTTTATGGCATACCTTAAAGGACATTATATTTGGTGGCATGCTCACCCATCCAATAATGGTCGATACCACAACTTTATCTGGGATATTAATCTCATGAAAAGGTTTTACAGGGGTGAAAAAAGTATGCCGGATGCATTCCTTACTGCCCACAATATCTTTAACTGCGCACAATATCTGGTGGAACAATATAAGAATCCGGGTAGATGGATAGAGGCAGGGGTAAGATATAAATTTTAGGATAAGCGGAATTTTCAATAATTTAAAAAATTGAGGACCATTGATAAGATAGATAAAAAAACTTAATGCCTCCCTGGAGGCATAATGTAAATCCAATATAAGGAGGTGATATTATGGAGAATCAAGAAATTATAATCCTTGACGCAGGTATCGGAGATGAAATTGGCCCTTCTGCTTTGTGCTGTTATGTAGCTTTTATACCATATCAACACAAATAATTAACACGCATCCAGCTAAATGGGACAGGCTGACAATCGAGAGCCTTAGCTGCGGCTGAAAGTTTTCATTTCCGGCTGAAGCCGGCGTGAGCCAATCAATGCCGGCTTCAGCCGCCATTGATTGGGCTATCAGAAGCCGGCATCCGGAATCATTCAACCTAAAAACTTGACTCATTTGTTAGGCATTTAAACGATTAATTGTAGTTACTCTAAGGGATATTTTTTATTATGGATATGCAACTATCCAAATATGTCAAGATATTCCCCTTCAGGGAAAAACCCGACCATCTTCTCCTTTATTCAACCAAAAAGGCATCAACCATCCTGATCGGTGAATCTATCTTAAAATCAATAGAGGAGGGGAATCTTTCGGCCCATAATATGGAGATCCTTTCCCGCCTCGGCTTTCTTGTGCCTGATGTGATTGAAGAAAAAGAGAATATGCTCAGCCATTTTAATGAAGTCAATAAAAGGATTAAAAGATTCAATGCAATGGTTGTGATGAACCTTGACTGTAACCTGGCCTGTAAATACTGTTATGAAAGCGGGATGAAGGGAAGGCATTATATGACCTCCAAGACGGCGGACTTGCTGATCGATTATACTGAAAGAAACCATCTTTCTGAGGGAAAGGCGGTCCATTTTGATTTTTATGGAGGTGAGCCGCTCCTTAGTTTTGAGCAAATAAAGTATATCTCTGATAAATTGAAGACCTCGGCAGAGGAAAAGGGGCTGAGGTACTCCTTTAACCTTGTGACAAACGGCACTCTACTAACCAAAGATAACTTGGAGGAACTGGCATCGCTGGGGCTAAAAGACGCAAAAATAACCATTGACGGCCCGAGGGAAATCCATAACCGCTTCAGGCCCTTTAAATCAGGATCAGGGACCTTTGACATAATCATTGAAAATATCAAGGATGCCTGTGAATTCATTAAGATCCAGTTAGGCGGAAACTTCACTCGCAAAAACTATGGGGGCTTTCCCCGACTTCTTGATTACTTGCTTGAGGAGGGTATAACGCCTGAGAAGCTATCATTTGTGAAGTTTGACCCCGTAACAAAGATAGGGGGTGAATTCGGACTTCCCGACTTTAGGGAGGGATGCGATTCTATCAATAAACCATGGCTTTATGAGGCAGGCATTTTTTTGAGGGAAGAAATTTTAAAGAGAGGCTTTTACACATCCAAAATAATGCCGGCTTCCTGTATGATAGAGCTGAATGATGATATTGTAGTTAATCCTGATGGAACCATTTATAAATGCCCCGGCTTTATAGGCCGGAAGGACCTTGAAGTTGGTGATCTAATGACGGGCATCAAGGACTACAGGCAATCCCATAACCTTGATTTTTGGAAAAAACAGGAATGCCTTGACTGCGAATATCTACCCATATGCTTCGGTGGGTGCAGATATATGAAGCTTATGAGAGATGGAAGGATTGATGATGTTGATTGCCGAAAGCCCTATCTTGATGCCACACTGGAGGTTTTCATCAGACAGGAAATAAAGTATAAACTGAAGACTGATAACAATTGACCTTACACCCCCTCAGTCAGCTTTCAAATCCCTTTGAAAATAATTAGCGCTTTTGTTATAAATAGTTTATAATATAAATAACATTTTGTTATAAATAGTTTATAATTAACTTTCTGTTTTTAAAGCGCCTCTCCTTATTTTATGCTTTTTTGATTGTCAATCCATTTTAAAAAAGAAATCCTATTTTGAGGAGATAATAAGAAAGGCCCTGTGAGGAATCAAAATGGCAAAACCTCTTATACTGGTTGTTGATGACCGGGAGGAGATAAGGCAGGTTTTAGAGAAACTTCTGAAGACAAACGGCTATCAGGTGGAAGATGCCGCTGATGGAAAAGAAGCCGTTGAAAAGATAAAAACCGGCCTTTTCGATGTAGTGATTACGGACCTTAAGATGGAGGATTACAGCTACAGAAGCTCGCTCCGGATTAAAATGAAAAAACATGGGACAGGGAATCATTATAATAAAGAATATATTAAATAGTTATGGTTAAAATATTAAACATTGGTGTTTAAAATACTAAACATCACTGTTTAAAATATCAAACATCATTTAATTTAGAAATCAATCTAAGGACAAGAACCCGCCATTAATGGCGGGTTCTTTGTTTATGGTTTTGTTGGAATACCTTTAAAAAGATAAAAAAGGCTTAATCCTTGAAAATACTATAAGATTCAAACTAAGCCCCCCCGCTTTAAATTCCGGCATTAAATTTGCATCTAAATGTTTTATTATGCAACCATTATTATTAATCTATTAATAAACTTTATTGATAGATGAATATCCACTATAAATTTTTTAAATTTCTTTAATATTGATTTCATTTAAACCCAAGATCATTTTTAGACTATCTCTATTCTTCTTTTATCTATGACTCTGATGATTTACTATGATCTTGAAAGATTACCAAAATTGGATTTTACTAAAAACAATGTGTTATGACTGCTATTTTGGGAAAAATTATTCAATTTTAAACTAAATAAAAAAACTCAATATGTATTTTAAGTTTTGTTAACCACCCTCACATTTACGAAAGGAGGTGAAGACATGAATAGAGCGCCACCACAAAAAAAGGCTTGAACCAGGTATATAACCTAATTCAAGCCCACCCCATTATAAGCGCCAACTATGTCATGAATTCTCGTAAAAATTTAAGAGAATTTATGACAAACTATATTATTTTATCTTATAAATTGGAGGATTAGGAATGAACAAAAAAATTTTTATAATCGGCATTTTATCTATTTTATGTGGATTTTTTTATTTCCAAATTGCAACGGCCACTGAAGTTGGTGTGCATGGAATTGAAAATTATACTTGTGATGATGGTTGCAATCTTGATGACGCCTATGACGCTGATTTGAATTCTCAATATTTTTTGGACGAGCTTGTGAATTTTGGCTATGATGATGAATACGAAAGATATAACTGTAACGCGGATTCGGATGACTTTACTGTGGATGATGACATCTACGTTGATGATGTGGATATAGCTTATTTTTGTGGACACGGTAATGATGGAGAAATCTTTTTTGGTGAACAAAATAGTGAATGCAGTATAACTTTGGACGATATGGAACTTGGAGATGACGATTTAGAATGGCTCATTCTTGATACATGTCGAGTACTTAATTACACTTATATCGTTGAAGATGAAAATTGGCCTTTTGATACTTTTAACGGTCTGCATCATATTTTTGGCCATGATACTGGTGCCGATCCAGCACGATATAGGGGCAGGTATTTTGCCCGTAAGGCTGATGGATTTGATACTAATCCTGTTCCTCTGGAGTATGCTTGGGTTTACGCAACACAGTATTATGGACAATCCGGCACCAAAGGAGCCCTTATTCGAGATGCCACTACCAATTGCTATAATGACTACCTTCCGGGAACTGGTGGTCCTTGTGCAGGCGATGGAAGTGGTAATACTTTGACTCATGTTTGGTGGAATAATTAAATAAGGAGAATACAATGAAAAAAAAATTATTTCAAATAGTTTATTTAATTAGCTTTTTCTGCTTTTTTACTATTTTCTGTTTTGAGGCTCAAGGGAATACTAATTTATATAAAATGATTCATTCTTTTCCCCAGGTTGCCAATGAGGCGATGGTCTATCGCGTAGCATCCTCTGGTATAAATGAGGCTGAATTGCAAAAACTATTCGGTATGAATGGAAAAATGATTCACCAAGACAACGCATGTAAGTCCTATCGGAATAATGATCTGAATTTGGAAATATTCAACGCAGGTTCTTTCCGCTATACTAATGAGACGGAATTTATGGCTTTTACCAAAAACTCAAAGCTCCCATCTAAAGAAGAAGCTGTCAATATCGCTAAACAATTTTTGACCGAAAATAAAATGATGCCCAAAAACGCTTTTCTCCAAAATGTCTCTTACACCGAAGCACATACTGCCCAGAAAGGCGTTGAAGGATCAACCCGATTTACTCCACATATGTGCGTTAGTTTTGGCATCAATATCAATGGGAAAAAGGTTTATGGGCCTTGCGCCAAGCTTAATGTCTATATTGGTGATGAAGGTAAAATTGTCTGTTTATTTAAGGCCTGGAAAGATATAGAGGAAGTAGCCAAAAAAAATATTATTTCTCCATCAAGGGCTTTGGAAAAACTTGAAGCCAGAGGACCGGTAAATTCATACTGGAATAATGCTGGTTGTGGAAATGAAATCAGTGAAATAGAAATACGCAATATGTCTCTTACTTATTATGCAGAACCAACCGAGCCGGATTCACCAACACAGCAACCTCTACTTGAACCTGTGTATATTTTTGAAGGTGTTGTGAAAACCTTAAATGGTGAACAGGAATTTTTCTGGAAAGAATCAGCCCTATCTGACTGAATATCATTCACAATGCAACAATTGAAAATGTAAGCGGGAGTGGCGGAAATAAAATGCCGCCACTCCTTTATGTTCAATCTTGCTCTAGCGGCGCCAATTAGGCTATCTATCATACTCCCTTATACTCCCCGACTGAACCCGGCAAGGCAATAATAGTGATTTATTTCGTTTGAGTTACTTTTTACTTTTATCACATTCCCCTCAATCCCATAGGTGTATATCTAAGGATATAGATATTTCTCAAAAAACTAAAAAAATCAATACATTTTAGGC
>JAUWIR010000257.1 GCA_030605265.1 Pseudomonadota bacterium
GCATTTAAGGCTAAAAGATTAGTCTGAAAGGCAATCTCATCAATGGTTTTAATAATATTGCCAATCTCCTGTCCGGCAGTGGAAATCTCTCTCATGGACTGATCCATTTGCTTCATTGAGGCACTGGCAGTTTTCACGATGGATTTTGTCTCTCCCATTAACTGATTTGCCTGATGGGCATTATCAGCGTTATTTTTGGTCATAGAGGTAATTTCCTCTAAAGAAGCAGAGGTCTCTTGCAGGGAAGCTGCCTGCTCAGAGGCCCCTTCCGCTAATTGCTGACTGGCTGTAGAAATCTGTGTTGAAGCGGTATATAATTCTTCCGCCCCCCCGGAAAGGGAGGAAGTTAACTGCCGTAATATTTTTGCTATGTGACCGGAAAGGAAAAAAGCAAGAAGAAATCCCACAATCAAAGTGAATAAAATGCCTAAAGGGATAAATTTATTAACAAAATTTTCAAAAGACTCAACTTTAGCGTGTATTGCTTCTTCTTCCCTTTCAATTGTCTCATGGATTTCATCAAGATAGGAGACAACTTGTTGTATCTTATTTTGCGTTTCACTTTCATACAATTCCAGGGCTTTGTTATTGGATTCGATTATATTGTCTACATAACTCATGGTTTCTTCATAACACTGAGTCAACTGTTGCAAAGCGGGTAATGTTTCTCCCTGGTAAATGGTAACGGCTTGTTCTTTTTCCCCACCCTCATAAGCTTCGGTAATCTTCTGAGCAGAATAGTGAAGTTGTTCATGAGGCCTTTCCCATTTTTTTAAGAGATTGGCAAACTGCTGATCTTTAGTCTCAAATTGATAGTACCATTGCCCGAAGGCACATTGATGGGCATTTAATGAGCCGGTAAACTGTTTTCCCCCCAAAAGGTAGCTGCCAAGATCTTTTGACCATTGAAGATGATCTATCCATCGCTCCGCCAGCATAGCGTCAATGGTATGATCAAACTCTGTATATAAATCATCTATTTGTTTTGCCGATTCATGCAGCTCTTTATGAGGCTGTTTGATTTTTTCCAAAAGTGCGGCGATTTTAGGATTGCTCTCAGCTAACTTTCGCCCTTCCTCACTGTAAATCCATTTTCCTAAATTACACAATTGATGATCCGTTTGTACCTCTAGTTTAGTAACATTGTCATGGAGAAAAAGATCGGAAACAGCATTAATCCATTGATAATGATCTAATTCCGCTTGGTGCAAACGTGCTCCATCTTCATGAATAGCATGATTTCCCGCTTCAAGCCGTTGAATGCGTTGCATAGTGTAATAGCTGATACCGCCTGACAGCACTAACAGTAAAAGAATAATCCCAAACCCCAGCCTTATCTTGTTTCCTAAATTCATGCCCCCATTTTTTTGTTGCCGTATTCTATTCCTCTCCATCTTCTTTTCCCCCTTCCTTCAAACTCATACTCTCGATTAAAACCATAGCCTCTGAATTTAAAACCTGATCAATAGCCAATAAAATGATTACTCGATCCTTGGTCTTGGCCATCCCCATAATATACTCAGTATCTACTTTTATCCCGAAATTCGGGGTTTCCTCCAATTCTTCAAGCCCGATATTTAATACCTCCGATACGGAATCAACAACAATGCCCATGAAAATTGATCCGGAGTTTCCCATAATCTCTACCACAATAATACATGTACGCTCAGTATATTCCTGAAACTCTAACCCGAACTTTACCCTCAGATTAATTACAGGGATAATTTTACCTCTGAGGTTAATAACCCCTTCAACGTACTTTGGGGTCTGGGGCACAGGTGTAACCTCCATTACTCCAATGATCTCCTTAACCTTGACAATTTCCAATCCATACTCTTGTCCGACTAAACTGAAGGTTAAGTATTTCCCCTCCTTGCCGGAAATACTCTCAAGATTTTTTTCTAATATTGCCTCGGGCATAATTTTCCCTCCATTTTCATTAAAAAACAAAGCAAAACATGGCATCCTTCATAAAGAATAAAAAGTAACTTACACTTTTATTCTATTTTTTGCTTTTTAGAATGCATTGCGAATTATCTTTTTTATAATATAAAGAGTAATATTCAAATAACCCATGAGCATCCAAAATGAGGCCCACCCGACCATCAGCAAGAATTGCTCCTCCGGATATTCCCATAAGCCCTTTAAAAGCTTCACCCAATGATTTAATCACTACCTGCTGTTGACCAATAAGATTATCCACGAAAAAGCCTGCTCGATTCACTCCGTCTCGAACAACAATTACTAATCCCTCGCTCTCAATTTTTTCCTCCTCCAAAGGAGATCCCCCTAAAAGGTGGTTAAGATAAATTAAGGGGATAATTGAATCCCGCAGGCGCATTACCTTCCCTCGATTATGGCAGGTAATAATCTGCTCTTTCACAGGTTTTAAGGACTCCTCAATACTGTGAGTTGGAATAATATATCGCTCTTGACCAATCTGAACTAACATCCCGTCAATGATGGCCATAGTTAAGGGGAGACGAATATTAAACCTTGTTCCCTCCCCTTCTGTTGAATCCACTGTAACTACCCCCCGCAAAGAATCAATTTTCTTTTTCACAACATCCATACCCACTCCCCGGCCGGATATATCAGTTATTTTTTCAGCTGTGGAAAAACCGGGGTGGAAGATAAGATTGATTATCTCTTCTCGGGGATACTCTTTATCATTAGTAATAAGCCCTCTTTGCAGAGCTTTCTCACAAATTTTCTTTATCGGCAAACCCTTGCCGTCATCACTTACCTCAATGACAATATTGCCGGCTTCATGACGAGCCTCAAGGTAAATATTGCCGGCTTCAGCTTTCCCTGCATTTTGCCTTCCCTGAGCGTCTTCAAGCCCATGATCCACTGCATTTCGCAGCATATGAACCAACGGGTCTCCCAGACTATCAATAACTCGCTTATCAAGCTCGGTTTCTTCACCTTTCACAGTCACCTTGACCACTTTATTTGACTTTCGACTCAGATCCCTTACCAACCGCTCCATTCTTTGAAAAAGGGGACGGATTGGCAGCATATGCATAGCCATGGTTAAATTCTGTAATTCACGAGTAATTTTGCTCAATTGAGTAATATTTTTCCCCAATTTCGAATCTTCAATATCACTGCTGGCCACTTGAAGTTGAGCGATTACTAATTCACCCACCATATCCACCAATTTATCCAACTTTTCAACACTAACCCGAATCCCTTCATCAGGTTTGAGCTTTCGAGTATCCTTCGACTGAGTTTTTTGTTCACGAATAGCTTTAGCTACATCTTTAGTGCTTACTTTTCCGGATTTAATTAAAACTTCCCCGATTTTCTGTTTTTCTTTTTCTTGTTTCTCAAGGGCTTCTTCAATATCTTCTTCTGTCACCGAACCTTGCTCAACCATTATCTCGCCCAATTTTTTCGTTTCATCATCCATGGAAGCCAGTTTCAATCTATTAATTAACTGTTCAATCTCCGGAGTTACTTCCTGGCAAAGATTACCCTCGGGAACCTGGGCCCTTACGTCTTCAATCAATTTTCGAAGAACATCGATAACTTCAAAGAGAATATCTATGATTACTGAGCGTAAGCGGACCCCCTGATCTCTGGCCTTAACTAAAATGTCCTCAGCAACATGGGTCAATTGGCCTATTGCATTAAGATTAAAAAAGCCCGCAACACCTTTTATGGTGTGGATAGGCCTAAAAACGGCATTTATGGTCTCTTTGTCCTCCGGGCTCCCCTCTAAAGCCAAAAGAGCCATATCCATACTGTCTAAATGCTCCTTTGCCTCATCACAAAACTCCAGAATCAGTTCAGCATCTTCAAGCATAGGAAAACCCCCGTCTCTTAAAAATTTTAGAATACAAAAGCTCTACCTTTCTTCAGTATAGAAAAAAAGATAAAAATCTAGGTCTTTCTATATATTTCTACGGTCCCTCACTGAGATAACTTCTAAAATTTTTTATTACCTTTGGATATAAATGCGATAAAAAAAAAGGGGACCTTTCGGGATTAAAATATCCCTTTTTCAGCCTCATAGCCTGTTTGTACCTCTTCGATAAGCTTTAAAAAATTCAGATCGCCGGCCTTGAGAATTTTCACTGATTTTAATTGCTGAAAATCTATCCCTTCAGCGGGGTTCCGATAGCCAATCCCCAGATGAGCACAAATTTTATTGGTTAGATCTAAAAGAGCGGCAAACCTGAAAACATCAGTTTTAAGAGGATCAATACCCTCAAGATTATGATGAAAGGTTACTGCTTCTACCAGGTCGTCGGAAAGGTTCCATTTTTGGATCATTAATCCGCCAACTTCAGCATGAGTAAAACCAAGATGCTCCTTCTCAACCTCAACCAAAGGGACCTGATCATTATAAGATACTTGCATTATTTTACTGAATAGCTCGTTTTTTTGATTATTCAGTATTACTTTCCCAATATCATGCATTAACCCTGCAATAAAAGCCTCTTCAGGGTAGCAATACAATTTTTTTGATAAAATGTGAGCTGCTACTGCAGAACCTATGGAATGCTCCCAAAGCATTTTCTCGGTAAGATCAACCCTTCGGTAAAAACTTTTTAAAGAAGCAGCTACTGCTAAACTCTTTATACCCTTGAACCCGATCAACACTATGGCCGAGGAAACAGTATTGATGCTTCGAAGGCATCCGTAAAAAGAGGAATTAGCAATTTTTAAAACATTAGCCGTTAAAGCTTGGTCAGCCTGAATGGCCCTTTCTAAAACCTTGGCGTCAGTCTCCGGATCGGAGGCCAACGAGACAATTCTGCCGGCCACCAGGGGCATTGGGGGAAGGTCACAGGTAGTATCAATAATAGTTTTTAATTCTTCACATATTGGCATAATCCTCACCTCACAAAATTAATCGCCTGATCATACTTATAACTCTGGAAAAAAATTGCCATAGCTCAAAATTTTTAGTTATTATGATTAAATACGATGCAGGGGTAGGCATCCTTCATTTATGCCCAAAAGTAGTTGACACTTTTTAAACTTTGAACCACGATGAACACTGATAGGCACGGATAAAAAATCTGTGTTTATCAGTGTCTATCAGTGGTTCAAAAGTAGTTTTTTTATTTATCTGTAAAACTAAAAAGTGTAAACAGACAAATGAAGGATGCCCAGGGTTAACCTCATTTTTATATATTGTTGCCTTAATTTTACTTTTTTCCCCGATGACCGAAGCTATGACAACCGAGAAAATAATCAAAAGGTCTGCTTTAAAGACAGTTGTTGAGCTGTTTTTTAAATACAGCCGATGAGCTGTTGGGCTGTTTTTTCTTATCAGCTTATCAGCCATCAGCTTATTAGCTGCTTTTACAAGCTGTTGAGCTGATAAGCCGCATAAAGAAATAAAAAAACTGAAAGGAATCATCAAAGATCATTTAAAGATCATTTATAAAAAGCGCCACACCCCATGTGAAGGAGAAACATAATGGCCTTAAAGGTTATGATAGTAGACGATTCCCTAGTAATGAGAAAATTAGTATTAAAAAGTTTAAGAGCAGCAGGGATTGATATTGACCCGATTGAGGCATCTGACGGTATAGAAGCTTTAAAGAAATTAGACCCTAAAACTGTACAGCTTATCATCAGTGATTGGAATATGCCGCGGATGGATGGTTTGAGTTTCGTAAAAAAAGTCCGAGGGGATAAAAAGAAAAAACATATTCCCATTATCATGTTAACTACTGAAGGAAGTATGGCCAAATTTGAGGAAGCTCTTGATAATGGAGTTGATGATTATGTTACCAAACCCTTTACTCCGGATAAATTAAAGAAAAAGGTAGACAAAGTAATCAACAAATAATGAACGCGCCTCTTTTACTATAAGGAGATTCCCTTTTATGAATGAAAAATTATATCAAAATATTGTTCAATCACTTATCCATGCAGCCGAAGATGTTTTTAAGACTATGATCTTTATGGAAATAAAAGCTCAAGAACCTTTTGAAAGAAAGGGATTAGAATCCTTATCCGACATCACCGGAGTAATCTCTCTGACTGGTGATATCATGGGCTCTGTTATTCTCAGTATGGAAGGTTTTAGCTCCCAAAAGGTCGTATCCAGTATGCTGGGCGATCAAATTGAAAATCCCCATGAAGTTGTTGATGGTATCGGAGAAATTTGCAATATGGTAGTTGGCATGGCTAAGACTGAGATGTCCAATTATTCCTGTGATTTTGAAATTTCCGTGCCTGTGATGATTACTGGAAAAGGGGCCAGAATTCAACATATCTCAGAGGATAACCAAGGGTTAACAACAATTCCCTTGGTTTTAGAAGATGGAGCAATAGTCCATCTTGAACTCTACATCAAGGATTCTCGCTAAAGGTCTTTAAATAACCCCCGGCTCTTTATTAACTCTTTTTAAAAGCCTCTCCATCCTTTGTTTTCTAAGAAGGAATGAAAAAAAGAATTAAATTCTTGTTGACCGATTAATATTTTTAATGGTAGGATATCCGACATCGTTAGTTACACTTCAAAAGGGCGTTATCTCAATATATTATCAACACAAAACTTTATCCCTCATTTAATCGTTTAAAGAAAGATGACAGGGACCGAACAAACTGAAGAAAAATTTTTAGATGTTGGGCTGGTACTTTTTCTGGAGGCTAAAGGGGGTAATAAAAATATCCGCTACAAATCTTCAA
>JAUWIR010000612.1 GCA_030605265.1 Pseudomonadota bacterium
CCATATGAGCAAAAAAAACTGTGTGAATTGACCTGACCCGTCATAGGGGATTGCGACAATATAACGAGCAACGCAATAATTATGTTTACAAAACCGAGTGTGAATTGACCTGACCCCGTCATAGGGGATTGCTATGACTTTTTATTTTTTTATTCCTTCTTTTCCTTCATGCCCTTGTAGATAAATTAAGCTGTTAAGTGAGCCGCATAAATAAAACGGAAAATTCCTAGGCTTTCAAATTAAAAGAAGGCACAGTGAAGCTTCTGTCTATATCGGCTTTTGGGGATTTTGCTAATTCCGGCATTTTCCCCAAACGGCTTCTGATAATGTCTCTAGGCTGTGCTAATCGTGCAGCTATCCTCTCCCGGGGTATCCCCAAACAGTTCATACGAAATATCTGAAAATCAAGTTCCCTTTGGATTATGGCCCGAAGATCAGCAACATAAGAGACCACCGTCTGCCTTGAGCGGCCAATGGCCTTTTCAATCTCATTTCACCATGAAGAACATGAAGGTCATGAAGTAATGAAGTAATAAAAAAAAATCTTCATGTTCTTCGTGTCCTTAGTATAGTAAAAAAGTGTAAACTGAGAACTGAAAGATGCCCTCATTATCAAATAAATAGATAGAACAGTTCTTTGGAAATATAAGTTCTTCAGCAGTAGCAAGGGCTTATTAAAGATTTTGTCATAGGATAAAAAAAAATCCTGAATTGGCAAAAAACGTTGAAACCATTATGTCCAATGTCAAGTGGTGACCCTATTGCACTCGTTTTAATAAAAACCCTTTTAGTTAGGTGCGCAAAGGTCAAAAAATAGGACTAAAATTTTAAAATTTACTTTTACCCTTGGCTTTTTGTAGGTTATAATTAGGTTGTTTGTGGCTTTGAAGATTTCTTCATAGGCTTAAAAGGCTACAGAGGGACTTAAGACTATGTAAAAAAGTAATAACCGTGAGAATATTTTTAGGAGAATATTAAATGACACCAACACAAGAAATAAAAAAAATCTTGGTAAGAAAGATAAAAGAATTGCCGGAATATAAACTCCGGGAGGTATTAGCCTTCGTAAATTTCATTTTATCCACTGAAACCGATTATTCAATTTTCATGAAGAAAAAGAATAAAATGACCTCAAATAAACAGGCCCTTATGAAATTTATAGGTGGTGTCTCTCATGGTACATTAGCTCAAGAAATTGATAAGGAATTGTATGGAACATAAACTTTTGATAGATACTTGGGGATGGCTAACCTTGCGTGATAAGAAAGAATAAAGGCATGGGGAAATAGCGAATTTATATCGTCATTTTCGGTTGCAAGGTGGCTTTATTTATACAACCGATTATATTTTCGATGAGACTTTTGCCCTATTTTTTAAGAGATTATCCTCTCACCAAGCACAAGAATCAATGAAATTGCTTTTAGAACTTGTCAAAGAGGAAGAACTAAAAATCGAATTTATAACTCCCAAAAGATTTGCAGATATCGTTGCCTTGCGGATCAAATTTGAAGATAAGCCCCAGATATCATTTACCGATTTATCCTCGATAATGGTTATGAAGGAGCTAAGCATTTCTAAAATTTTAACCGCAGATGCGCATTTTGGTCATGTAGGGATGAATTTTTAAATTGTTCCATGAACAAGCTGCAACGTTGCTCTCACAACTTCTCAACTATCTCAATAAGACATATAGTCGTCAGTGGAATTCAACTTTATATTCAATGGCTATCTCCGCTAAGGATTTTATCCTCTTTAGTAACCTTACTACCTACTACCTTTACTGATATCTCAAGCTTTTCTTCAAGATTATTTGTCCGATGTCAAGGGTTGAACCCATGGTTCACTGTGTCGTGACGCCATTTTTCAAGTGTGAATTGACCTCCGGTATAAGGGGATTGCGACGCATTTGACGAAATAGGCAACTCTGCCATTTTCGTCAAATGTGTGAATTGACCTGAATGAATGATGAGCGATTCTGTTGCAATTTGAATAGATTAGGGCTAAAATGGAAGTATATTTAACCAGGAATAATCAGGAAAGATAAGGAGACTGAACGATGATGAGACTGCCTTACGGAGTAGCCAGCTTTGAGGGGATAAGATTGGAGGGATGTTATTATATAGACAGGAGCCAGTATATTCCAATCCTGGAGGGCTTGGGAAAATATCTCTTGCTCCTTCGTCCCCGGCGTTTTGGCAAAAGCCTGTTTTTGAATACCCTGGCTGCATATTATGACTTGAACAAAAAGCAGGAGTTTGCGAAATTATTTAAAGGCCTGTACATTAACAACCGCCCAACTTCTGATGCCAATAAGTATTTGATATTAAAATTTGATTTTTCCGGTGTATCCAGTGATAGTGGGTATGAGAGATTGAGAGAATCCTTTGGTATAAATGTAAGAAGGGATGTATTGACCTTTATAAGCGGATATCGAGCGATATGGGGCGATAGTAGGGAGATGGAGTCTGTAGTGGAGAGGATAGAGGGGATGGCTGAGGCAAGCGATATTATAAAGGAATTGCTTGGTGTTATCAGTAGCTATGGGCTAAAAGTATATGTGCTCATAGATGAATACGATAATTTTGCCAATGTGTTGTTATCCAGCGGCGATGAGCCGACATACAAAAGATTGGCTCAGGGCACGGGCTTTTTAAAGACCTTTTTCAAACAGATAAAGGTATATACGCAGCAGGGGACAGGGATAGTGGCCAGAGCATTTATAACAGGGGTTACACCAATGCTTTTGGATGATTTAGGAAGCGGATTCAATAATGCAGAAAACGTAACTATGGAAAAGAGTCTGAATGAGATCATGGGCTTTACTGAGCAAGAGGTAATGGAATTATTGAAGAGGGTAGCGGCAGAGCAACCTGAAATAGATCCGC
>JAUWIR010000239.1 GCA_030605265.1 Pseudomonadota bacterium
GCCCCGCCAAAAGCGAGTAAAGAGCATTGGCGAACATCTATACCCTTTTCCATAGTTGCTTTTCTTATCCCCCTGAGCATATTAGCGTTTACTACGGAACGAATACCTAATATGGTGTCATCCAGCCCAAAATGAATACTTATGGCTAATCTCACTATTACCTCTTGAGATCGCTCTATATTGATAGATACCCCGGTTTTAGAAAAAGACTCCGGATAAAGGAGACCTGCTAAAAGATTACTGTCAGTCACTGTTGGCTGCTCTCCCCCCAAGGCATAACACGCTGGGCCAGGATCAGCCCCGGCGCTCATTGGCCCGACCCGTAAAGCGCCCCCTTTATCAATCCAGGCTATTGAACCTCCACCTGCGCCTATAGTAGTGATATCAATCATGGGAAGCTGTATAGGTAATGTGTCAATTTCTCCAGTATCAGTTATTAATGGAGTATAATCAATGATCGCTGAAAAATCAGCGCTTGTTCCCCCCATGTCAAAAGTCACTAAATTGGGACGATTAATCTTTCTCCCAAGAAGAGCAGCTCCGGCAACTCCTCCGGCAGGACCGGAAAGAATAACTTCTACAGGAAAAATCTCTTCCGGTGTAGCCACCCCTCCATTTGATTTCATTACAAAATAAGTGGCCAGGTTACTGGTATCCTTTAGGAAAAGACTAATTCTTTTAAGATATATTTGCAAAACCGGCTGAACATAGGCATTAATAGAAGTCGTCGAAGCCCTTTCATACTCCCTGAATTGAGGGATAATATAAGAGGATCGAGAGACAAAGATTTTTTCTTCTTGCAAGGCTTTTTCCAGGAGTAATTCATGGATTGGATTTTTATAAGAAAAAAGAAGGCATATAGCTGCAACCCTTATCCCTTGCTCTTTTATTTTCCGTGCTATAGATTTTGCCCCTTCTATTGAAAGGGGGAAAAGAACCGATCCATCTTGCGCCAAACGCTCAGGGACTTCAAAACAAAGGGATTGATCCACAACAGGTTCCGAGCGAGCACAATTAAAATCATAGAGCCTGGGTCTTTTTTGCCTGCCAATATGCAAAAGGTCTCGAAAACCCTTAGTCACCAGAAAAGCGACTTTCTCTCCTTTTCTTTCCAAAAGGGCGTTTGTAGCAACAGTGGTCCCATGAGAAAAGGAAGTTACCTCAGGCATCCCCTTGAGAGCTTCTACTATGGCGCTATCCGGTTGCCGAGGAGTAGAAAGTACCTTTTGCCCTTTGAGGCCTCTCTTATCAAAAGTAACAATATCAGTAAAGGTCCCGCCAATGTCCGTGGCTACTCTCATAGCATCAATTCTAAAAATCTATATAAAAGGTGAGTTCATTTGGCAGGTTAATATGCCTGCAGCAGGTAAATAACAATGAGTTACATAATCCATAACCATGCGATCAGAGCTAAAACGCCAACCCAAAGTACTCATTGCCTGCTTTACTCGCCGTACCCAATGGATGGGTACTCCCTCTTCATTTTGGTCATAATAGAGGGGGATCACTTCTTCTTCCAAGGCTTGAAAAGCTGCCTCCCGATCTTTCGGGTCCCTCACGGAAACATCCTCATTCCGGCTACTCCCTATAGCAAATCCATTACTGCCGGTATATCCTTCAGGCCACCACCCATCAAGTATTGAAAGGTTTAACCCGCCATTTAAGGAAACTTTCATTCCACTTGTTCCACATGCCTCGCGACCTTGTCGAGGAGTATTTAACCAAAGGTCTACCCCTTGAACAAGATGCCGCCCTACATTGATATTGTAATCCTCAATAAAAACAACTTTTCCATATACTTTTGGGTTCGCAGCGAATTGGTTTACTTTTTTTATTAACTGCCGGCCAAGCTCATCTTTTGGATGGGCTTTACCGGAAAAGACAAATTGTACTGGTCGCTTGGGATCAGAGATTAATTTTGTAATCCTTTCAAAATCATCCAAAAGGAGAGTAGGCCTTTTATAGTCTGTGAACCGTCTGGCAAAACCGATAGTCAGGGCGTGGGGATCAAAATTGATATCTTGAGGATGGGCACGATGGGGGATACGAGGTAAAAATTCAAGCAATTGGGTCTTGAGAAGCAGGATTACATTCCATAATTCCTCATCCGGTATGGAGTGAATGTGAGACCAAATGCTTTCTTCACCAATCCTCTGCTCCCAACCTGGAGGGAAATATTGATGAAAGAGTTTTTTCATAATTGGCGAAAGCCACCCTAAAACATTTATCCCATTGGTGATATGTCCTATGGGTACTTCCTGTGGAGATCGCGAGGGCCATAACTCTTGCCACATATGGCGACTGACTTTGCCATGAATAAAAGATACGGCATTTGATTTACTGGCTATTTTTAATCCCAGCACAGACATACAAAAAAGCTCACCCCTATCTCCCGGACGGATTCTCCCAAGGTCCATAAATTGCTCATGGTTGAGGCCAAAGGCCTTTTGATACTGCCACAAGGTATGTCCGATAAGGTGGGAGGTAAAACAATCATGCCCTGCAGGCACTGGTGTATGGGTAGTAAAAATGGTTCGTGATCTGGCCTGATTTTTAGCATCCTCAAAAGAAAGACCATGTTTTTCCATGATATATCGGGTATATTCTAAAGTTGCAAAAGCACAATGCCCCTCATTAAGATGGATAACCCCGGGTTTGATCCCAAGGGCCAATAATAATCTCATTCCTCCAATACCTAAGATAATTTCTTGGGAAAGTCGCACAGATTCATCACCACCGTACAATCGCAATCCCAGTTCCTGAATGCCAATTTTATCAACAGCGCTTTCCATATCAAGAAAATACAAGGTGACCCTGCCAAGATTCACAGTCCATGCCCCTATTTGCACGGTCTCCCCTTGTATGGGTAAACTAATGTTTAAAGGTTGTCCATCTTTATCAGTTACCCTCACCAAAGGAAGGTCTTCGGGATTCAACTGCTCATATTCCTCAATCTGCTCCCCACTTTCAGATATTACTTGATGGAAATACCCTTCTCTATAAAAAAGGCTCACCCCGATCATGGGAATACCCAAATCAGAGGCGCTCTTGAGATGGTCGCCTGAGAGGATACCAAGTCCTCCGGAATAAAGAGGTATAGACTCATGAAGGCCGAATTCCGCACAAAAGTAAACCACAGGCCGGGCAGCTAAGGGGCCGGAATTTTTACATCCCCAGGTATTGCTACAGGTTAAATAGCGGTTCAATTCAGAAAAAACACGATGAATGGTAATGCGAACAGAAGGGTCCTTGGCCAGCTCCGCTAAACGTTCATGCCCAAGTTTTTTTAAGAATACGGAAGGGTTGTGTCTGCTTTCCCGCCACAACTTAGGATCTATATTGCGCCATACATCAATGGCTTCAGGATGCCAGGTCCACCATAAATTATGAATGAGCTGCTCCATTCGCTCTTTTAATAACTCAGGCTCGGTCATTTATTCCCTCTCTTTTATACCTCAAAAAAAACCCTCTATATATTTCGGTCCTCTTGATATTTATTGATGAACTTTATAAATTCCTTTTCGTCCATGATAGGAATATTTTTTCTTTTGGCTTCCTGTAATTTTGAGCCTGCCCCCGGCCCGGCAACAACATAGCTTGTTTCACCACTCACACTGGATGTAGCCCTTCCTCCCAAAGACTCAACCATTTGTTTCGCTTCAGCTCGTGTCCACTGCTCCAGCCCGCCGGTAAAAACAAACGTCATATGCTCAAGAGGTCTGCCTCCCTCTTTTTCAGTTGGATTGGACATGGTGAGTCCTAAATTCTGCATTTCAAAAATTTCTTGTTGATTCTCTTCATTAGAAAAAAAAGTTGTAATGCTAAAAGCCACCTCAGGACCAATCTCCTTAATAGTTAGCAGATCCTCAACATTTGCTGCTATGAGATCATCAATAGTAGGAAAATGTGCTGCCAATACAGTAGCCAGATGTACGCCAACCAGAGGAATCCCCAGAGCAAAAAGAAACCGGGGGAAGGGTTGATTTTTACTCTTCTCTATGGCCTCACAAAGATTGTCTACAGATTTATCAGCCATTCTCTCCATGGTGAGTAAATCTTTTTTCTCTAATTTATAAATCGAGGAAAGTTTTCTCACCAACCCAAGATTAACCAATTGCACAGCCATTTTTTCCCCAAGCCCTTCTATATTCATCCCTCCTTTGGAAGAAAAATGACTTACTCTCTTTCGAAGTTGCGCCTGGCAGCTAATGCCTGTACAAAGAGCGCGCTTTTTATCATCACTCATAATTACTTTAGCGCCGCAAACCGGGCATTGAGAGGGCATGTGAAATATTTTTTCCGGTCCCTTCCGTTTTTCTTTAATCGGTTTGACTACATAGGGGATTACGTCTCCTGCCCTTTCCACCAACACCTCGTCGCCGACACGGATATCTTTTCGCTCAATTTCACTTTGATTATGCAATGAGGCACGACTTACTTCTACCCCTGCTATCTTGACAGGCTGCAAAAGCGCCACAGGAGTTAAGACCCCTGTTCTGCCGACTTGGACCTCAATGGCCTTCACATGAGTATTCATTTGCCTTGCTTCGAATTTATAAGCCAGGGCCCAGCGAGGATCTCGAGTCCGAAAGCCCAAGGTCCGACGATCAGATAAATCATTCACCTTAAAAACCACCCCGTCTATTTCATACTCTAAATTATCTCGCCTTTCAGCTAACTCTTCATGATAGTGAATGGCCTCTTGAATACCTGAACAAACCTTAGAGTACCTTTTATTCACTCGGAGGCCCCAGTTGCTCATCGTTTGTAATACTTCCCAATGAGTTGTAAAATGATATTCTTCAGTTTGAACAAGTTCGTAGAAAAAAATATGCAAGGGCCTTTTGGCAGTAATTTTAGGATCAAGTTGTCGCAAAGAGCCTGCAGCTGCATTCCTTGGATTAGCAAAAAGATTTTCACCTATCCTCATTCTTTCATCATTTAATTTTTTAAATTCATCCTTGCGCATAAACACTTCGCCACGCACTACTAATTGATCAGGAAAAGGGATTTCTCCTTGATTTAACAAAACCAGCGGCACTTCTTTTATTGTTTTAATATTGGCGGTAATATTCTCCCCGGTTTGCCCATCTCCCCTGGTAGAAGCTACTATGAGACGACCCTTTTCATAAATAATCTCTACGGCCAAGCCGTCATATTTTGGTTCAGCAACAAATTCAACTGATTTTTCCTCCAATACAGCTGAGCCGGCATTTTTTGGTTCGGCAACAAATAATACTGATTTTTTCTCCAATTTTTCTCGACAGTTTTTCCCAAAATTTGCCACATCATCTTGATTATACACTGTTTTCAAACTAAGCATCGGCGTTGGGTGTTTCACTGTACCTAAAGCCTCTTGTACCTCCCCCCCCACTTGCTGTGTGGGAGAATCAGGGCTTTGAAATTCAGGAAACTTTTCTTCCAGTGCCTTTAATGCTTCCATTAATTGATCGAATTCATGATCAGAAATGACCGGTTCATCCAAAACGTAATAGCGGTAATTATGAAACCGAATTGCCTCTCGGAGCTCATCAATAACTTTCTTGGCTTCTTCTTTGCCGGCCACTGCCTGCCAATCAGCCTTAGGGTGATTAGCTATCATACCCTCTTTCATACCCTTCCCTTCATTTCTTTCAGTAGCTTCTTTAGATCATCCAAGCCCAAGGTATTTAATACATCCTTGGCCTCAAGCCAACCACGTCTGGCTTGTCCTACCCCAAACAGCATATAGTCAAGACTGACTATACTATGGGCATCTGTAGAGACGGCCACTTTCACCCCTATATCTTTGGCCGTTTTACAATACACATCGGATAAATCAAGACGATCGGGATGGGCGTTAATTTCTAAAAAACACTCTCGCTCTTTTGCCGCCAAGATTACCTTTTCCAAATCCACTTCATATCCGAACCGCTCATTGATTAATCTTCCAGTGGGATGGGCAAAGATGGTAAAATACGGATTGTCCATGGCCCTGATTATTCTCTCGGTTTGTTCCTGACCAGAGAGATTAAATTTGTAATGGATAGAGCATACTGTTAAATCTAAAAGCTTTAAGACCTCATTGGAAAGATCTAATGATCCATCCTCAAGAATATCTACCTCTATACCTTTCAGAAGCGTAATTCCTTCAAGTTTTTCATTTAAACGATCAATCTCTTTTATGTGCTGAAGCAATTGTTCCTCATCCAAACCATGAGCAATAGTGACATGCTTGGAGTGGTCGGTAATCGCCAAATATTCATACCCCTTCTGCTTGGCTGCCCGGGCCATTTCTTCCAAGCTATAGCGTCCATCTGTGGCTGTGGTATGTGCATGGAGGTCCCCTCGAAGGTCCTTAAGAGTAATCAAACGAGGGAGTTGTTTTTTTAAAGCTGCTTCAATTTCTCCTCTATCCTCTCGAAGTTCAGGCTCAATATAGGGTAAATCAAGATGAGCAAAAACCTCTTCTTCAGTTTCTCCACCAATACGTGTATCAGCCTGGAAAACTCCGTATTCATTGATTTTTAAATTTTTCTTCTGCCCCAATTTGCGAATAGCAATATTATGTGCTTTTGACCCGGTAAAATAATGTAAAGCCGCCCCATAACTTTCAGAGGGAACGAGTCGCAAATCTACTTGAAAGCCTGAACGAAGTATGACTGAGGAGCGGGTTTGCCCCTGAGAAATAATCTCCTTTACCTCATCATATTTTACAAAATGCCCCATTACCTCTGATTTCCCCCGGCAAGTTACCAAAATATCCAAATCCCCGACAACTTCCTTGCGCCGGCGAAAGCTCCCGGCAGCAATAATTTTATCAATACCCCTTGCTTTTTTAATATATTCAATTAATGATTGGGCTATTTGCTCGGCTACAACTAATTTAATTCTGCCGCCAATTTCCTTTTCCCGCTTAATTTCCTCAAGAATTTTTTGTTCAGTCTTTTCCCCAAAGCCGGCAAGTTTACTAATTTTTCCGCTTTTAGCAGCTTCTTCCAACTCATGAATATTTTGAATATTTAATTGTTTATAAAGGGCTTGGACCCGTTTAGGCCCCAAAGTTCCAA
>JAUWIR010000522.1 GCA_030605265.1 Pseudomonadota bacterium
CTGAAACTTCACGATCAATATCCGATCTGGTTAATGAGGCAATAAAATTGTCAATGGCAGAAGATGCAGAAGATCTTGCAGCTTTCGAAGTGAGGGTAAATGAGCCGCTTATTGCTTTTGAAGATGTTTTGAAAGAACTCAAGAAAAATGGCCGAATATAGGATATTTTTGCGGCATTCAGTTACAAAAGACCTGGATTGTATTCCTAAGAAAGATGTTAAGCGTATAATTAATCGTATTAAATCACTTGCATATAATCCAAGACCACCTGGGTATGAAAAACTAGCCGGGCAAGAGCGTTATCGAATTCGGCAGGGAAGATACAGTATTGTTTACTCAATCCAGGATCAGGAACTTACTGTTTGGGTCGTGAAAGTAGGTCATAGACGTGATGTTTATCAGAAGCTGTAATTCTGGTAAGATACGAATAAGACTATTATAGCTATCGAAAGCCATGCCAAAATCAATAACCAAAATCCCCATCTCCGATATTTACCTGGATGAAAAAATCTACCCCAGAGAGAAAATTGATCAAAACCGCGTTGGGATATTTGCCGATAATATCAGAGATAATTTTATATTTGATCTGATGAAGTCCAACCTGAGAAGCCTGGAAAATATCGTATATTGGATGGCGCTCATAGATGGAGTGCGTATAAGGCAGCGGTTAACTGAAGCAGAAGCCGTCATCCGGAATTTAGATGGGATTGATCCCTTGCTTTATGCAGCAACAAAGGCAATAGGCCCAAGGCAACTCACCGAGGAGGAAACAAAAAATACGGCCAGAAGAATTTTCCAGAATAATCCCAGGCTGACTTCATCTGAGATTAGAAAGGCCATCGGACGCTCCAGGCGAACGGTAGATTCATATATTGCTGATCTTCGAGCGGTTACCCAGATGGATTTAGAGCTGAAGATATTCCGCATGAACAGGCTTGGGATCCCACAAGAGAGGATTGCCGGGAGGTTAGGAGAAGCACGGGAGACGATTCGTAACCATTTGGCCAAAAAGGCAAAGTTGCCAAATCAGCCAAAAGCCGATTTATCAAGAGGTTACACTGTTTCGCAGGTTGCGGAGAAACAAAAAAAAGCAAAAAAAAGGGGACAGATTTATTTTTTATGGTGAGGGCACATATTTCGATTCCTTGCTTACATAACCACTTATTATCAGACTGTGGCCCAAAATGGATTAAAAATGAATTAAAGAAAGAGAGGAAGAGGATTGAATAAAAAATGAGTAAATATGATAAAATATTACAGAAGATTTTGCTTGGTAGATCTGATGCAAATATTTTATTTTCTGATTTATGTCAATTGTTAATCAGATTGGGCTTCGAAGAACGTGTTAAAGGTGATCATCATATTTTTACTAGAATTGATATTGAGGAGATTCTTAATTTACAACCCAAGAAAGGAAAGGCTAAGCCTTATCAAGTCAAACAGATTCGTAATCTTATTTTACGATATAAATTGAGAGATAATAATTATGAATAAATATGAAATTATTATTTTTTGGAGTGACGAAGATAAAGCCTTCATTGCTGAAGCACCAGAACTATCTGGATGTATGGCAGATGGGAAAACTTATCAAGAAGCTCTTTCAAATGTTGAAGTAATTATTCAAGAGTGGATTGAAACAGCAAAAGAATTAGGACGTCCAATTCCATGTCCAAAAGGACGCTTGACGTTTGCCTAAAATGGAAAAGAATTTGGGGACATTTTTTTCTCAATTTTTTCTCTAATTTCAGAAAGGGATTGTTTATAAATTTGATGGAAAATTGGGGACGGAAAATTGGGAATTGGGTAATTCCGGGGACACCATACTTAATTGAGATTGCATGAGAGAAGTCAGCATCCACCGGCGTAGCCGGTGGCTTGATTAGCCCTAAAAGGGCATTATTACTTGCACCCCTTAAGGGGGTAATTCATAACCTTTAACTCGTATCTTGGTAGGTGAGTTATTCCATGAGCATATTTATTTATCACCAATTTCTTAATGCCAATTTACGAACTTTGCATTAAAATGATTTTTGTTGAATTCGTTACTTTCTTATTTGTTGGTATGTTTGAATATGTTTGAAGCCTCAATTTCATAAATATTTTCACATAGGAATATTTGTGATGCTCCAGAAATTTTTATAATAGACATCTTTCCAAAATAATTGAGGGCTATTTTTAAATCACGTTTAAATAAATTTAAATATATATGATTATTTTATAATGGACAAATTATTTATTTTATGATAATTTATTCTCGCACCCTTTTAACCTTTAAATTAAATTTATAAAGGAAGGCGAGAATGAGTAAATTTGATCTTATCAAGAATCAAAAACCAGCTTCTTTCTTAAGAGAGGTTGGTATCCGTTTAGAGACGTTTATGCTCCTTGTTAATAAGATAACCCAACATATAGAGAAGAAACATGAAAAAAATCCTCTCAAAAAAAGAGGCAAAAAATCTTCCATCTGTTTAGAAGATATGCTGTTATTGACCCTGTATTATTTGCGCCACTATATGACTTTTGTTCAATTAGGTAAAGATTTTGGGATAAGTGAATCGTATACGTGTAAAATTTTTCATCGTATGACTACTATTCTCGTCAATGTCCTAGACATGAAAAGTCGCAACGAGTTGATGAATAGCGACTTAGAGGCTATCATTATCGATGTTACCGAGCAACCTATAGAACGACCAAAGAAGGGGCAAAAAGCCTATTATTCGGGTAAAAAAAACAACATACCATTAAAATTCAGTTAATAGTTTGTTTAATGACTTTACAAATATTATCAGTAATCTGCAGGAAAGGGCACGTTCATGATTTTAGGATACTAAAATAGAGTAAGTTAAAGATACACCCAGATATAGACAAATACAGTGACAGTGGTGGATATTGTGGTTGAAGAAAAGGTTGTTCTTAAACTCAAAGTAGTTGATACAATAGCCTCAATTCACGAGGCACAATTGTTAACCTATTTGAGATTATCCGAGGTAGGCATTATTATAAATTTTAATGTGCCTGTTTTAAAAGAGGGAATCAAGAGACTTGTCTTTTAATTTTTCTCGGCGCTTAAAGCCAACAGGTTGAGGACATTTTTAACTCTCCTTGGCATTATTATTGGAGTAGCTGCGGTCATTATGGTGGGTGCTGCAGTCAGGAGCGGACAGTCTGTCATCTTTGAGGAATTGGAAACCTTTGGGCTTAAATCTCTGTGGGTCTATCGCTCCTTTGATGATGCCCAGCCCGGGAAAACAACCAAGTCAGGCAGCGGTATTGAAAATGATGACCTTGAGGCCATAGCCAAAAGCTCTCGTCTTGTGAAAAGATTTACCCCTGTTATTAAAAAGAGCGCATGGGCCAAGGGAGGGAATAATTTCATTAAGGTCCAATTTCTGGCTACAGGGCCTGATTATGCGCAAATCAACAATGATTATCTGACCAAAGGAAGATTCCTTGTGCCGGAAGATATAAAATTAAGACGCAGTGTATGTGTTATTGGAAGGAAGGTCAAGGACATGCTTTTTAGTGATCGGGATTCTTATGATCCTTTGGGTGAGGAAATCAGAGTTGGAAGAAATAAATATACTGTGGTTGGGATATTAAAGGAAAAGAGCAGAGATTTTCTCTCAAGCATCGGCTCTGCAGGTGGGAAAGAGGCGAACAATAGGGTAATTATCCCTATCTCAACCTACCAACACCAA
>JAUWIR010000343.1 GCA_030605265.1 Pseudomonadota bacterium
AAGGTCCATGGCCCCATCAACGAACACTTGCCCGGTCTCCTCGGTATGCTGCCTGTAAAGGGCCAACATCTCATCCCTGGAAAAATTCCCCAGTCGAAGAGATTTGGCTTTAATATTGAAAGCACTTCCGCCGGTAATGATCGCCTTCTCTTTGGTCGAGTGTATTCTGTAATCCCGCACATCCCTGACACCACATAATATAACACTTTGAGGAAACAGGCTTGGACGCATATCATATCCGGCTCGCAACTGGCGCAGCACAGAAATCAAATTGTCTCCCACAAGTGAATCGATTTCATCTATTAAAAGGATTAGAGGAACTTGACTCTTTTTAGCCCAAAGGGAAAGTAATTTTTTCAAGGCACCATATCCCCCACTTTTCTTCAATACTTGCTCCCAGTGAGATTCAGGGAAATCATCTTCCAGAAAGTATAATGCTCTCGAAGCCATTTCATCTAATATAGCCCTCATACCGTTCCGCACATCCTCTCTGGCGGCCTGGGCAACCTCTACATTGAAATAGAGACACCGATATTTACCTATAGCATTCAGATGATCCATTAGCGCTAAAAGGCAAGTGGTTTTTCCCGTTTGTCTTGGCGCATGCAAGACAAAATATTTTTCCTGATCAATAAGGGATAATATCCCAGTAAGATCAAACCTTTCAAGTGGAGATAGGCAGTAATGTTTCTTACAATTAACCGGGCCGGCCGTATTAAAAAAGCGCATTTTGCGTTACCTCCCTTAAATCTAAATACTCATATGATGTGCTTGATAAAAATACATTTATTGGCCATAATACACGAGCTATTAGGCCCTTATAAAAAGGCGCTTTTTATATTGTAACATATTAAAAATTTAATAATCAGAAAAAATACAATAAAATTAATTAGTTACATTATCGCTAATTATTCTTGCTTGCTGTCAATGCTTTAGCGTGTAAATATCAAAACTATAGTGGTCCTCATATGACTTGATACTATTTAATATATAATTTTATTGATTAATCTTTAAGTTAGTAATTAGTAAAATTAGAATTCATAATAACGGCCTATCCACTTCGCTCTTATTGTAGGAAATTTTCAAGTAAAGCCTTATGATTTTTAGTAATTTTATCCTCAATTTATACTTTCTACTGAATAAAGCCAATAGAATAGCATTCCACTGGCGTTTGATTTCTTATTACAAGAGCGAAGTGGATAGCCCATTTCATAATATATTGTTTTTATTACTATTAAATTTTGACTAGTGGCCAAAGTCATTGTAAATTAAGAGATTAATATATTCTCTGGTTAGCTTAAATCTAAATTAACAAGTGGAAATATTTTAATTACAGGAGGGGCAGGATCAGGAAAGACTGAAACATTAAAATCAATTTTATATGAATTAAATAGAAAAGGTTATAATTGTTTGGCATTGGCATTTCATCCAGATTTACAAATTGATGGTTTCGATACTAAAAAGATTACAGCTAAAAGTGACATTGGAATTAATCCACTTGATTTTGATTCATTAGATGAAGAGGGTGGTGGTTTACCAATTCAGATTTTTAATGTTATTGAGAGATTGAAGGTTACATATCCATCAATAGGTGATATCCAAGAGGCAAATTTAATAGAAATCTTAGAGGAAGCTTATAAGAGAAAAGGGATAAGAAGATAAGGAGACGTGGAATAAAACCTGCCCCAATTTTGAAGATGTTGAGGAAATACTCGATGCTAAGATATCAAAAACGGGTGATAAAGAATTATTTCGTTTAAAGAATAAATTAAGTAAAATTTTTTAGTTTAAAATATTTGCTAAATCAGCTTCAATGGATATTCAAGAATTATTTAAAAAAAGTACAATATTAGATTTGTTAAAGTTGCCGGAAGACTTCCTTTTTCTTGTAGCAGATACAATACTTCGTAAAATTTATAGAAATTTAAAGTTAAGAGAGCCTATCAAATTTGATGCAATGGGCAAGGATAGATTCCGAATATTTATTGCAATTGATGAGGCAAAAATTTTGGTTCCCTCTCAAAAAGATGACAAAAAATCAATAATTAATATTTATGGGACAGGAGGCAAGAAAATTTGGTGTCGGATTCATTGTGTCCTCTCAATTAACATCACACTTTGGGGATGATTTCTTAGGAAACATGGCCACAAAAATAGCATTAAAGCCCCTCAAGCATGAAATAGCAAGAGATAATGCAAGAGAATTATCTATCCATCCACAGGAATTAATGAGCATTAAAAATCCAGGCGAAGGTTTTGTCAGATTTTCAAATGAAGAAACGAAAAAAGTATGGATTGAACCTTATGAAACTAAAAAGACTTACAAAGGAGCCTGATTTCTAAGGTCTTATCTTCCCAAATAAAATCAATAATAAAGGAATATATATTAATTATACAATATAAAACCTTAACTATAAAACCATAAAGATCATTAAAAAAATTTGGCGGTGTAACTTGTTTGCGGGATAAAGGATAACGATGTAGGTCATTGATATGAAAACAGTTTCGGGAGTTGTAGCGGCGGATAAAAAAATTAAAAAATGTCTTACTTTATTAAAAAAATAATATGCTTAGCAAATTCTAGTAAAATTTCTGGCCATTGTAGGAAAGGAAATTAAGCATACAAAATTTATTGGCTTTTGGATAAGGCCTGTAAGTTCTCGGGAAGCGGAGGAAATTTCCGAAGAGGAACGTCGATATAAAAATGGCAAATGGCTGCGATTTTGGATATTATTGAAATACCGATAAAGGCTAAAGGCTTATAAGCCCAACAGTTTTTAAAGCGAAAATTATTTGATTCCCGATGATTATTATTGGGAAAAAAAAGGAACATTTGATCCTGTAAAGGCACCAATATTGGATTATGAAAGAAATATTTACAATTGGATACTCAACTTATTCATTAGAATCTTTTTTAAGGGTCCTTGAGAAATACTCTATTAACGCAATTGCTGATGTCCGTTCTATCCCCTATAGTAAGTTTAAACCAGATTTTAATCGCGATTTTCTGGAGGGCTATCTCAGTAAGAAAAAAATGGCGTATGTTTTTTTGGGTGATAACTGTGGTGCAAGAATTAACGCGCCTGAATGTTATGTAGATGGAAAAGCAGATTATCATTTGATTGCAGAACATCCGACATTTCGAGAAGGACTGAAACGACTTCGTAGCGGTATAAATAATAAATACCGCATAGTTCTAATGTGTGCTGAGGCAGACCCTGTTAACTGTCACAGGTCCATTTTAGTGTGCAGGAATTTACGATTCAGTGAGATTAGAATCAAGCACATTTTAAAGGATGGCAGTGTCGAAGATCACCAAAAAACTGAAAAAAGATTAATGAACCTTTTTAATTTATATCAACCAAATCTTTTTAAAACAGAATCAGAAAGGCTTGAAGATGCTTACGCCTTATAGGGAGAAAAAATATCGTATAGAGGGGATGGAGACTTAGAAGAGAAAAATTTAACCGGCGGTGTTGGGCATGTCTCTATTAAATTATTTACAATCGGTTTCACAAAAAAAAAATGCAGAAACATTTTTTACAAAACTAAGAAATGCAGGTGTCAAGAGAATAATTGACATACGTTTAAATAATGTTTCCCAGTTGGCAGGTTTTGTCAAAAAAGATGATTTAGGTTATTTTTTAAGAGAGTTATGTGATTGCTCCTATAAACATACCCCATATTTAGCCCCAACAAAAGAGATATCCTAGATGGCTATAAAAAGAACGAAATAGATTGGTCAGAATATGTTATCCAATTTAATAAACTGATAAATGATAGAAAAATTGAAAATTTGGTTAAGTATGAGGAATTGGATAGTGCATGTTTACTGTGTAGCGAACCGACTGCGGATAAATGCCATAGACGATTGGTAGCGGAATATTTAAAGGAGAAACTCGGCAATATTGAAATAAAACATTTATAATCTTCTCGAATAACTGGACTTCCTTTATTTGATCAGGACAAAATAAAAAGACATTACCACAGGGACATGGTTCGTTTCTGCCAATTTTAGACCCCGTCGTTGGTGGTTTTATTGATTGAATCAGTTGTGATTGCGCCTGTCGTGATTGAATCTGCAGTGAATTGTAAGCCATCATATATTCATTTAGCTCTTTTTGATTCTCTATATTAACACCACTTCTTTGGGCAGATATTACAAAGGATTTGGCCATTCCCCAATTGGATGGATCATTTGAATTTATTACGATTTGTTTATCAATCTTTTTAACTCTTTTGGCTAGATTTGAAGATTTCTTCAGTAGCCCCGCCCTTTCTGTAAAAGCAAAAAATGAAGATAATACAGGTGCTATTGATTTAAAGAAGTGTTCATCTGCATTAATCTTACTTGGTAATGTTTTTAAACAACATGTCTCAAGTGTTCTTTCATCCCACTCTTCCGGAGTTCTCGCGTGGTAATTGTACATATATTCAGTAAAAGTGGAAATGATAGATCCTGATTTTTCTTTTTGCTCTTCAGTTAACTCCTCAAAGAACGGACTATTTTAAAATTCAGTAAACCATTGATCAAGTTTATCGTGTATTTGTTCCAGTTCTTCGTCTGAATATTCTTCCATTTATAATTCCACCCCCTTTATTTTGGTCAAAATAAAGCAATCCTGTTGAATATTTCTTTGGTAAAGGTTGATTGTGAAGATTATATAACGAAATATCACTATTTTATATACTTTTTTTCAGGAACAACCAAAGGTAGTGTATAATAGTTAAATTACGAATTACGAATTACGAACTAATGATCGGCTGGGAAGCTGCATAAATAAAATGAAAATTCCTATGCTTTTAAAATAAACGATCCCACTCACCATAAAGGCAATCCCATGAAAAACCGGGAAATGTCAAAAAATAAAGCAAATATCATAGTCTCAAGAAAGATCAAAGAGATTCACCCAGTAGTGGATAACATCGTAAATAACCTGGCAGAAATTGACCCTATAAAATTCATAAAAATATCCCCGGATTTTCTTCAAGCTTCAAGTGAAACAACTAAAAACCGTTTAAAAATTCCCATTACCAAACCTGAACATCATACTCATAGGTATATCTTTGATCATCAATTTTGCTTACAAGAGTATACAATTCTATGAAATCACCTCTGCCATAAAGGGATATGGAAGTAAGATGGTTGAAGCTGTTTTGAATGATTTACCTAAAGGTTGGAATGGAGTTATTGTAATGGATTGGAGTGATGGCTTTTGGGATAAAATGAAAAAGAAGCATAAAAACTTGGTGATGCTTTAAAAATAGGCATCCTGATGAAAGGACTTATAAAACATAGGCTAAAAAACTTTAGGCTCTTCCTGGATTCCAGGTTGGTGAATTTTTTATAAATCAAATAATTTTAGTGGACAAAAATCATTATATAGATTATTATTTTATGGACAATTTTATTAACCTTTTTCAGGGGGAGTTGTTCATGAAAAACAATCCAATATTTCTTGAACCTATTATAAA
>JAUWIR010000386.1 GCA_030605265.1 Pseudomonadota bacterium
AAAATTACCTCATTACTTGGGATTCTTTGAGTTTGTCCATAATGTTAGACGACGGGGTAAAGCACTTTTAGCTTCTATGCTTAATTTGCTCTTAAACTAACAACCTGGAATCCAGGAAGAGCCAAAAGAAATTTGAATACTTTGATTTTTTCATTTGCCTAAAATATGTATGCTGAATGAGGTTAAGTTCAAGTGTAACAAATAACGTAGGTATGCTACCAAATTAAAAAGTTTATATCTCAAATCTCAAGCAAAAAATTTTATAAATAATCAAGATATAATATCTAAACAGCTAAATACTATACTAAGTAAAGATGTCTGTCAATCTAAAATTATTAAATTTATTTTGATATAGGTCTTATAAAAGTAAACTGAATCCTTATCAAGGCCAAGGCTATTAAAAACAGATAGAAATGAAGTATATAATTACAAAGCTAAATAAAAAGCGCTGCATATGCCACAGATTACTTTCGATTTACCCTTTTAAAAAATTGTTGAAACAGTAAAAAAAACTCAATGAAGAAGAAAAAGAAAAATTATTTTTTGCTGTCACAGGCTCCTAACACACTTTCGGCAATATTGTTATAACACATTAATTTTATTGACTTTAAAATTTGGACATTCAAATCAGCCCAAAATCCGCACTACATAAAGAAACTGAATGTCCAATTATTCAAAAGATGTAAAGAGCCTGTGTCAATGAAGATTATGCTAAAGCTTTAAGTAAGATAAAAGACAAAGCTTGGAAAGAACATCAAATCGGCAAAAGTATCCCTTTAGAGGACTTGAAGTGAATTAATTTTAAATTCATTTCTTCATAGGTTCAAGATTTCTTGCCATTTTTGTTCCAATTTCTTAGATGAGATGCGATAGGCAGTGCCGACCTCCGGGGCAAAAAGGGAAATCTTATACTCTTCCAGCATCCAACGGTATTCCTCGATTTCTGCAGCTTTTTGTGGAGATGGTTCATGATTATTACAGGCCTCCTTTAACCTGGTCTGATGGATAGCCAGGGGTTGGGCCTTTGTTTTATCTTTTTGGGGGGAGGTATAAGCCCGCTCAATCCTTATCCGGATGGCTTTCAGATAACGAGGAATTTGACGAAGGCGATCAGTATCATAATGAAGGAGAAAATCCGGGGGAAGCAGTTTTGATACCTCATTTTTTAATTCCTTAAATAGGTGGAGAAGTGAAGGAGTATTTTTAGCCAAATGAGAAAAGCGCAAGATCCCATCAAGGGTAGCTTGGCGATCTTTTAAAAGCTCCTGAATTTCCTCAACAATTTGCCACCCTGTTTTGGCTAATTTTCCCCGCACATTCTCAAGGTGATGAAGAAACTGAGCTTTTTGGGGGATAAGTCCCTCATGGACTGGAAAAATTCCTTGCAAAATCCTACAGAATAAAATCTCATTAAACTTCCTCCGATCACCAAAGGATTGATATAAATTTCGTAAACTGGGGGGAAGATCCCAATCCTTTTTTAACTTATTTATCTCCTTTTTATATTGTAGTGCGTATAAGAGTAAAAGCCCTCTTTGGGTCTTCTTTTTTGCTTCTTGAAAAGTGGTAAATAAGCGAAGGCTCACACTGTCATTTTCTAAGAGAAATTCCTTTTGGGCCACCAGGCCGGGATAGGCAAAGCGGGGCATTCCTTCATCTTGAAGGATGATTTTCTCAGGAAGATCGTCAAAATCCCAAGCGCTGATAGTATCCCTCTCCCATTTTGCACAAGCTGCTTTCCATTGCCCGTCCTCTATTTTCTTAGGCACCAGGTTTCTCAAGGTTGGCACATCCCTCCCCTGCCCTATTCCTTTCCCTTTTGGGTCTTTTATAGTAATGCGCATGACCAGGTGATCGGGTAAAGTGAGCCCTTTCCAAATACTCAAAGGAATACTTAAACCATAATATTTTCGAATACAGCTACCGAGGGCATCACAAAGAGAGCCCTGGTAAGGGATAAGCTCCTGGAACAGTCTCTGGGCTGTCTGCTGCAAGGGAATGAGTTGTTTACGATAGGTTTTTGGCAAACCCTTAATAAGGGCAGTGATCTTTTCTAAAAGAAGCCCCGGAACGAGCCATTCCATCAGTTCTTCCTCCACCTGGGAAAGGAAGGTGGCTGGAATGTGTATGGTTACCCCGTCTTCTTCATGTCCGGGTTCAAATTTATAGGAAAGAGGGAAGGAAACTCCTTTTATAGTTAGAAAATCCGGGAACTGCCGGCAGGTTTCCTTAGCAGGCGCTTCCCGAACAAGGTCCTCCGGCTTCATGTTTAAAAATTCATCCCCTCCCCGCTCTTTGATCCATTTTTGAAAAGTGCGCATATCACTTATTGGTTGAGTAATTCGCTCATCATAAAATTGATATAAGGTTTCCTCATCCACCAGAATGTCCCTGCGCCGTGTTTTATCCTCCCACTCTTCAATCTGAGAGATAAGCTTTTGGTTATATTCCAGGAAAAGCAATCTTTCTTTTACCTCATCCTCTACTAAGGCTTGACGAAGAAAAATCTTTCGTGCTTCCTGTGGTCGGATAGGGCCAAAGTTTACCTTGCGCTTGGGAACAATAATCAAGCCAAAAAGGGTCACTCGCTCATACACTACCACCTGCCCTCGATTTTTCTCCCAATGAGGATCAAAAAAAGAGGATTTACATAAGCCCCCGGCCAAATTTTCTAACCATTCAGGCTGGATAGTGGCCACGCATCGAGCAAAAAGCTTTGAGGTCCGCACTATTTCCGCAGCAACAATCCACTGGCCTGCTTTACCGAATTGGCCTGATCCCGGGAAGATCATTACCTCACGCCCCCGGGCAGCTCGATAGAGATGCTTCTCTTTAAGATTTTTCTCGGCAATATGGCTCAAAAGACCACTTAAGATAGAGCGATGGATGGCCTCATAACTTGCCGGCTGCCGGTTAATGGGGTAATCCCCCATTTCCTTTAAAATAGAAGATATCTGTTCATGAATATCCTGCCACTCTCTCATGCGAGGGTAGGAGAGAAAATGGGTCCTGCAGAATTTTCTCATCTGATTCTGGGTCCTGAATCTTTCCAAGGTATCATGATAAGTGTCCCAAATTTTCAGAAGGGTCAGAAAATCAGAATTGGGCACACGGAATTGGGCGTGCATCTGATCGGCCTTTCCTTCCTGCTCTGAAGGCCTCTCCCTTGGGTCCATGATACTTAAGGCTGCGGCAATCACCATAATTTCTCGTAAGGCCCTTTCTTTTTTGGCCTCAATGAGCATCCTGGAGATGCGTGGATCTAAAGGCAGGCGGGCCATTAATCCTCCGGTAGGAGTCAGCTGGTTTTCCCTATCCAGGGCCCCTAATTCTCGAAGCTCAGCATATCCCTCCTTAATAGCTGAAGCAGCCGGCGGATCAATAAAGGGAAAAGAGGCAACCTCTCCCAAATGAAGAAAAACCATCTGCAAAATTACCTTGGCTAAATTGGAGCGCCGTATTTCCGGCAAAGTATATTGCGGCCGGGAAATATATTCCTCCTCTGAGTAAAGACGTATACAAATGCCTGATTCCACTCGGCCGCAACGCCCTTTTCTTTGATCAGCGCTGCTTTTTGAAACAGTTTGTACAGGCAAGCTTTGTGTATGGGTCCGGGGATTGTATTGAGAAATTCGGGCCACCCCCGTATCCAAAACATATTTAATCCCCGGTACGGTTATGGAGGTTTCAGCAATATTGGTGGCCACAATAATCTTTTGCTCTTTTATTTTTTGAAAAATGCGATGTTGCTCTGAAGCGCTTAAGCGGCCAAATAGGGGTAAGATTGCTGCATTGAATAATTTTCTTCCTTCAAGCCGCTGCACAGTTTCGCGAATGTCCCGCTCAGAGGGCATAAAAATTAAAACATCTCCTCTTTGCCCTTTTCTTTTTAACTCCTCCACTGCCTTTACTGCCTGATCAATATAGGTTATTTCACCTTTTTCTTCCAGCTCGTGATTAAGCGGGCGGTACCATACATCAACCGGATAGGTCCTGCCGGATACCTCAATTATGGGGGCATTATTAAAATTTTGAGAAAATTTCTCTGTATCAATAGTGGCCGAGGTAATGATAATTTTTAAATCTTTTCTTTTATTTAAAAGCTGGCGCAGGATGCCAAGTAAAAAATCTATATTAAGACTTCTCTCATGGGCTTCATCAATGATCAAGGCGCCGTATTTTCTAAGGAGGCGATCATTCCGGGTTTCCGCCAAAAGGATACCGTCGGTCATAAACTTGATTCTATTTTTGGGTGAAGTTTTATCTTGAAAGCGGATCTGGTAGCCCACCAGCCCTTCCACTGCCTCACCCAATTCCTCAGCTACTCGAAGGGCAAGAGAGACAGCGGCTACACGTCGGGGTTGAGTACACCCGATTTTGCCTCGAAGCCCTGCTTCAAGACACATTTTAGGGATTTGAGTGGATTTGCCTGATCCTGTTTCCCCGGTAATAACCACTACAGGATTTCGGCGAATGGCCGCAATAATGGTTTCCCGCTTTTCCACAATAGGCAAATCAGAGGGATATTTGATATGAGGGATTTTTAGAAAAAGAGGGGGCCCTTTTTGGTCGAATTTTTCAGCTTCCCTAGTCATAGAAAAATAATACCACAAGTAAAGAAGGCACATCAAGAAAGGAAATTTGGAAAGCGTTTTTTTCAATCCATGCAATTAGATTTTTAGATTCACTAATGTAAAAAAATATTTGACAGGATAACAGGATAAACATGATTTAAATCCAGTTAATCAAAAAGATTTATCACAACCCGAATGAGGTTATATGGAACATAGAGAATTGACGGAACAAATTATTGGGTGTGCATATCGTGTTTATAATAAGATGAGATTTGGCTTTCCTGAAAGTATTTATGAGAAATTTATGCTTATAGAATTTTGTAAATGCGGCCTTAATGCTTAAATCACAAAAACCCATTACAGTCTACTATGAAAATGAGATTGTAGGTGAATTTATT